>JAFTSR010000283.1 GCA_017467225.1 Clostridia bacterium
CGCCTTTTTATCTTTGATCAGCGCGTAGGCAATGATAAAGGCAATGGAAAAAACGCCGATCACCGCGCCGACAAAGAGAATCGGTAAATATTCACGCATTGGCGTTTCCTCCTTCCTCGTCCAGCTTTTGCAGATGGACCAGATTGCGATAGCCCTCGCAACGCGCGCAAAGCTCGTCGTGCGTGCCGAAATCCACCAGTCGACCGTCCTCCAAAAACAGGATTCGATCCATATTTTCAACCGTAGAGATGCGGTGTGCAATCAGAAGCGTGGTCATACCTGCGCGGTTTTCCTTCAGACGGGCAAGGATTCGCTTTTCCGTCTTGGTGTCCACCGCACTGACCGAATCATCCAGAATCAGAATGGGCGCATTCTTCATCAGGGCACGGGCGATGGAAATTCGCTGTTTCTGTCCGCCGGAAACGGTCACGCCGCGCTCACCCAGCACGGTTTCATACTGCTCGTGGAACTCCATGATATTGTCGTGCACGTCTGCCAGTGCAGCAGCCTCGCGCACAGCGGCACGCGTCGCCTCGTCCTCGGCAGCCCCGTGCTCGACCGTCGCACAGGAAATGTTGTTCTCCACCGTATCGCTGAACAGGAAGTTGTCCTGCGGGACGTAGGCTGCGCTGTCGAGCACCTCGCGTATGGGAATCTCATTGACGTCGTGTCCGTCATAGTACAGCATGCCGTCGGGCAGATTGTAAGTACGCAGCAGCAGATCGACCAGCGTTGTCTTGCCGCAGCCCGTCTTGCCCACGATGCCCACGCTCTCACCCGCGTGGATGGTAAAGGATACGTCACAGAGGGCGTCGTAATCGGCGCCGGGGTGACGGAAGGTCAGATGCTTTGCCGTGATCTCACCCGACAGTCGTCCGACGGAGCGAACGCCCTCCCGATCCTGTACCGTCGTCTTGGCATCCAGCAGCTCACTGACTCTCTTGACCGAGGCGCGACCGCGCGAGGTCATATCAATCAGCTCGGATACCGCCATAATCGGCCAGACGATCGCCGTAAAGTAGCCGATAAATTCCACCAGCTGACCGGCATCAAAAATATTCTGCTTAACCAGATAGGAGCCGTAGCCGAGAATGATGCAGATGACCGACTCCACCAGCAGCGTAACGGAAATATTCAGAAGCGTTGAGATGCGGGTATACTCGACGTTGGCGTTTTCATTCTTGCGATTGAGATGGCGGAAGGCAAGCAGCTCACAAAATTCCTTGACAAATGCCTTGACCACCGAAATACCCGAGAAGTTTTCCTGGGCGAAATCAGAAAGCTCGGAGAAGGCCTCCTGTCTTGCATCCCATTTGAGCGTCAGATATTTGCCGACCAGAATACCGACCGACAGCAGCAGTGCCATGGGGATCAGGGTAAAGAGGGTCAGCACCGGGTTCATGCACCACATTTTATAGATCGCCAGTCCGCCCAAGAGCACCGCGTCGGTCAGCTCCAGAACGCCGAACGCTACACACTCCTGGATGGTCTCCAGATCGTTGGTGTACAGCGACATCAGATTACCGACCTTGTTGACCTGATAATACTCCTGAGGAAGATCCTTGCAGTGGTCAAACATTCTGCCGCGCAGATTGGTCTCCACGCGCACGCCCGCCGTGAAAAAGCAAACGCGCCACAAAAAACGTCCCAGCACCATCAGGCAAATGATGGTAATCAAGGGCGCGCAGATATGATCCAGCAGGAAATTCAGATCAAAGGGAACGAGCACACCGTC
>JAFTSR010000284.1 GCA_017467225.1 Clostridia bacterium
TACTACACGCCCGCTTCTCAGTTCATGACCCAGGCCAACAGCGTAGACACCAAGATCTCCGTTTACTACGGCTGCGACGGCTTTGACGGCATCGACGCCATCGAGGGCTTCGACATCAACTCCGTGAAGCAGGAAGTTTCCTACCTGTCTCACTTCAACTCCACCGCAACCGAGGGTCCCGCTGCTGAGTTCATCGCTAAGTACAACGATACGTACGATGAGTCCAAGGAGCCCCTCAACCAGTTCGGTGCTGCTGCTTACGACTGCGTTTACGCAATCTACGAAGCACTCAAGGTTGCTAAGGCAAACGGCAAGGACATCACCGCTACCACCTCTGCATCCGACTTCTGCGACATTCTGACCGAGGTCTTCACCAGCGATTCCTTTACCTACAGAGGTATCACCGGTAAGTGCGAGGGCAATGAGCGCTCCTACATCTCCTGGAGCGACGACGGTACGGTTCAGAAGGAAGCTATCAAGTACGTCGTTAAGGCGCAATCCAACTGATCCTGACCTACAGTCTGTATCATCCACCATCGGGCTGCCGCATTCCTGCGACAGCCCACTGTTTCTTAATTTGAACTGCAAGGATTTATTATGGAATTTTTAATTACCTTCCTCAACGGCTTGAGCCTTGGTGGTATTTACGCTATGATCGCCCTGGGTTATACCATGGTTTACGGTATTGCCAAGATGCTCAACTTTGCTCACGGCGATATTATCATGGTTGGTGGCTACACCATCCTGGTATTTCTGGCTATCAATCCCATCGTCTCGATCATCGCCGCGGTCATTTTCTGTATGATCGTCGGTATCGTCATCGAAAAGGTCGCCTACAAGCCGCTTCGCGGTGCCTCCCCTCTGGCTGTTCTGATCACGGCCATCGGTATCAGCTATCTTCTGCAGAGCATCGCACAGATGGCCTTCGGCTCCGCGCCCAAGTTCGTCGTAATTGCCGATCTCGGCACCGTTAAAATTGGTGAGATCGCCATCGGCTACTCCACCATCATCACGCTGGCCTGCTCGATCGTCATTATGATCGCGCTGAACCTGTTTGTTAAATTTACCCGCACCGGTCGCGCCATGATCGCCGTATCCGAGGATAAGGGCGCGGCACAGCTGATGGGTATCAACGTCAACTCGATCATTATGATCACCTTTGCCATCGGATCGGCGCTGGCGGCACTGGCGGGTCTGTTCTTCCTTCTGAAGGCGCCCACCATCAATCCCACCTTCGGCGCGTTGCCCGGTATCAAGGCGTTTACGGCTGCCGTCATCGGCGGTATCGGCTCCATCCCCGGCGCTATGATCGGCGGACTTCTGCTTGGTGTTATCGAGTGCTTTGCCCAGTCTGTCCCGGCCGTCTCTCCCTATACCGACGCGATCGAATTCTCCATTCTGATTATTCTTCTGTTGGTCAAGCCCACGGGACTTCTGGGTAAGAAGAGAAGGGAGAAGGTGTGATGAACATGAAACGTATCAAGTGGAAACACTATATCGGCTATATTGCCGTCGCTGCGGTGACCGTGATCTTTGCCGTCATGGCAATGGTCGGCGCGCTGCCCCAGTCGGCAGCCTTCCTTTTGGAGAAGATCGCCATCGGCATGATCCTTGCGGTCTCTTTGAGCTTGGTTGTTGGCTTTTTGGGTGAGCTTTCGCTCGGTCACGCCGGCTTTATGTGCTTTGGTGCCTACCTTGGCGGTAAAGTCTCGGCTATTTTGGCTTCCTCCCTGGGTAACGGTATTGTGACCATGCTGATCTCCCTTTTGGTCGGCGGTCTGTGCGCCGGCATCTGCGGTTTTATCATCGGTCTGCCTGCGCTGCGCCTGAAGGGCGACTACCTTGCCATCACGACGCTGGCCTTCGGTGAGATCATCCGCACCATCTTCCAGAACACCAGCGACGAGACCTTTGGCGGTGCTATCGGTCTGGCAACCCCCCGCTTCAACAAGAAATTCTTCTTTATCATCTGCTTTGTCATGGTTCTTCTGACGCTGTTCGTCATTCAGAACCTGATCCGCAGCAAGCACGGACGCGCCATCACGGCCATCCGCGACAACGAGATCGCAGCGCGTGTGACCGGTATCAACGTCACCCGCTACAAGCTGACCGGCTTTATCGTCGCCGCCGTCTTTGCAGGTCTGGCCGGCGTGCTGTTCAGCTACACCCAGAGCAACGTATCCAGCAGCACCTTCGACTATAACTACTCGATCGAGATTTTGGTCATGGTCGTGCTTGGCGGCATGGGTAGCATCAACGGCTCGATCATCGCCGCCGCCTTGATCACCTATCTGAACACCGAGCTGTCTACCGTGCTCACGGGTGACCTTGCCGTGCTCAAGGATCTGGTCTACTCCTTGATCCTGATTCTGATCGTCATTTACAACAACTCTCCCGCCTTCCGCAACTTCCGCGAGAAGTACAACCTGTCCGCGCTGATCCACCGCTTTACCAAGGGCGAACGCGATGACGCCGGCAGATGGGACGTCGTTCCCACCAAGATCAAAATGGACGCGCTCTTGTCTACCGATTTTGTTGTCAACGAGGTCACGCCCGATAAACCCAAGGAGGACAACAAGCATGAGTGAGTTTGTATTAGAAACAAAAAATCTCGGCATCTCCTTTGGCGGACTTCGCGCGGTCAGTGATGTCAATCTGCAGATCAAGCCGGGCGAAATCTACGGTCTGATCGGCCCCAACGGTGCAGGTAAAACCACCATCTTCAACCTGCTCACCGGTGTGTATCAGCCCACCGAGGGCACCTTCTATCTGGACGGCAAGGAGCTGCGCCACATGTCTCAGGAGCGCATCAACCACGAGGGCATTGCCCGTACCTTCCAGAATATCCGTCTGTTTAACAATATGACCGTGCGCCGCAACGTCATGGTCGGTCTGCATAACCGTCCCGAGTTCCGCTGCACTATGCTTGACAGCATTCTGCGCCTCCCTCGCCACTTCAAGGTGGAGAAGGAAATGAAGGAAAAGGCGGTCGAAATCCTCAAGATTTTCGATCTGGACGAGGAGAGAAACGCGCTGGCCTGCAACCTGCCCTACGGTAAGCAGAGAAAGCTGGAGATCGCGCGTGCACTTGCCACCGAGCCCAAGCTGCTGCTGCTTGACGAGCCGGCCGCCGGCATGAACCCTCATGAGACCGAGGACCTGCGCAAGACGGTGCAGCTGCTGCGCGAGAAGCTGGGGGTGACCATTTTGCTCATTGAGCACGATCTGAAGTTTGTCTCCGGCATCTGCGATCGCATCACCGTTCTCAATTTCGGTACGGTCATCGCGCAGGGCAATACCAAGGATGCCTTGAGTGACCCCGAGGTCATCAAAGCCTACATCGGAAAGTGAGGACGCAACATGGCACTTCTTGAAGTTAAAAATTTGGAGGTCTACTACGGCGTCATCAATGCGCTCAAGGGCGTTTCCTTTGAGGTCAACGAGGGCGAGATTGTCACGCTGATCGGCGCGAACGGCGCAGGCAAGACCACTACCATGCAAAGCATTATGGGCTTTATCCATCCCAAGGCAGGCGAGATCACCTACGAGGGTAAGTCGATCGTCGGCGTACCCACGCACAAAATCATGCGCCACGGACTGACCCAGGTTCCCGAGGGTCGCCGCATTTTCGCAGAGCTCAACGTCTATGAGAATCTGATCATGGGCGCCTACACCAACCGCGACCGCGCACAAATCAAGCGCGACCTGGAGGAGATCTACACGCTGTTCCCTCGCCTTGGCGAACGCAAGAGCCAGATGGCAGGTATGCTGTCGGGCGGTGAGCAGCAGATGCTGGCGATGGGACGCGCGATGATGAGCCATCCTAAGCTGCTGATGCTGGACGAGCCCTCCATGGGCTTGGCTCCCATCCTGGTCTCGCAGGTGTTCGACATGATTAAGCACCTCAACGAGACGGGAACGACTATTCTTCTGGTCGAGCAGAATGCTGAGAAGGCGCTCTCCATTGCCGACCGTGCGTACGTCATGGAGACCGGCTCGATCACCCTCTCCGGCACCGGCGCCGAGCTGGCTGCCAGCGAGAAGGTCAGAGAGTCTTACCTTGGCGGTTAAATAAAAACGAAGGGCTGAGTCGGTGGACTCAGCCTTTTTTATGGGAAGTTGGGGCGTTGCCCCAAGCCCCACCAAAGAA
>JAFTSR010000285.1 GCA_017467225.1 Clostridia bacterium
CGATCCCACGGTAAACTAAATATTTGCTGCCTTGTGGGGTAGCGAAGCGGCGCGAGGGAAGTGAATGACACGCCGGTGGCGTGTCAGAGCCCGAGCGTGACCGAGCCCGCAGGCGAGACGGGGCCCCATAAGGCATATCGTTTCGCTTGGGTAGAACGGAGTTGTAAAAAATACAGCTTAAAAATTTATAAAAGGTTTTGGAGATTCCAAAGAACCTTTTGAAAAAAGGTTCTTTGGCGGGTGCAGGGCAGCGCCCTGCCCACCGGAGGTATTTATATCCCCCTTGCGTCACCTCTGGCGGTAACGACCTCATAGCCAATCGCCGCCATGCGGTCGCAAAGCGCCGCTTTGCACTGGGCGGACTCGGAGCCGTCGGTGGCCTTGTTGTCGTACAGCGCGTATTTTTTGCGCACCGAGGTGGGGGAGAGGTTGGGCATGACGACGTTAGCACCGGCGAGAATGCCCATTTCCCGTCCGTTTGGATGGATGGTGCCAAGCGCTGTGGTGGAGGGCAGCAGCAGATGCGGATGGATCAGCCGCAAGAGCGAAAGCAGATAGCAGGTCATCTCAAGCGTCCCCGGCGCGCGGTCGCCAAAGGGCGTGTCCTTTTGCGGAATGAAGGGCCCGATGCCGCACATCTGCGGAGCAAATTCCTCGACGAATTTCAAATCGGCGGCCAGATGCGCCGTCGTCTGGTAGGGCGAGCCGACCATAAATCCGCAGCCCACGGCGTAGCCCAGAGACTTCAGATCCTGCAGGCACTGCATGCGCGCCTCATAGGACATGGCGGCAGGATGCAGCTGCTCGTAGTGCGACCTTGTCGCCGTTTCGTGGCGCACAAGATACCGATCCGCGCCCGCCTACTAAAGCGCAGCGAAGCTTTCATAAGAGCGCTCACCCAAAGAAAGCGTCAGAGCGCAATCGGGGTGCGCAGCCTTGATCTGTCGCAAAAGGTCGCATAGCCGCTCGTCGGTAAAGTAGCCGTCCTCGCCGCCCTGCAAAACAAAGGTGCGAAAGCCCAGCTCGTAGCCCTCGGCGCAACAGGCGAGAATGTCCTCAGAGGTCAGGCGGTAGCGGTCACACGCGGCGTTGCTTCTGCGGATGCCGCAGTACAGACAGTCGTTTTTGCAGACGTTGCTGACCTCGATCAGCCCACGGATAAAGACCTCGTTGCCGTAGACCGACTTGCGCACGGCCACGGCACGCTCGGCAGCGTAGGCGGCAAGCGTCGGCGTGTATCCGTCAAGCAGCGCTTGGTAGGCATCCTTGGGCAGCGTGTGATCGACGGTCAGGCGGTCGATATACGTGTACAGAAGTCGGCTCATGCGCCCACACTCGAATACGCCGTTTTGACGCTGACACCGTCAAGACCGCCGACCTTGCCGGCCAGGGCTGCGATGGTGTCCTGCGGCGCGTCCAGTGCGATGCTGATGATGTTGATGTTGCGGCGGCGGTAGGGAAGACCCATGCGCCCGATGATGTACTCGCCGTATTCGTGCAGATACGCGTTGATCTTCTCCACGGCGTCGGGATTTTCGACGATAATGCTCATAACGGCAACTCTTGTTTCCATAGTAACCTCCGAAAAATAGGTTTTGCCACAGTAAATGGATGAGCCCAAGGATTTTTTGCGACGCGCTTGCGTGTCATTCTGAGCGAAGCCCCGTCCGGACCCCACCTGCGCTTCGCTTGGTGCTGCTTCGCAGTTCGACTCCACGCGCCGGCGGCGCGTTTCGCTCAGGGTGACCCGTTTCGTCTACGGCGAAGCGGGTCGGCGGGGCGAAGTCGAAATCCGACCATCGGGAGGATCAAACGCGACTTGTCGCGTTTGGAATCTCGCAAAAAATCAGTTAGTTCATGTGGCAGAGCCAAAAAATAAAGCCCGCGATCCTTTGGATGCGGGAAAGATGGGCGCAGCACGCCCATGGTGGATTTCTTCGCATCCTTTCCGTCAGCAGCGCGCGCCGCTTGTTGTCAGGATTCTTACACTGATATTATACCATACTTTCGCACGTTTGTAAAGAGAAAAACGAAATTTTGCGCCGCAGAATGCTGGAAAACTATCTTGACAAAGGCAGGCGGATGCCTTATAATGTTAGCAGATGATATAAGGGAGCGTGAGACCATGAAAAACACCGAGGATCTGTGCCAAAGCGTACACTTTTGCCGCATCAAGCCCTGCGAGCTTGACGAGGCGATCGCGCTGATCCGCGCGCGCGTGGATTGGATGGACGCCGTCGGCATCAGACAGTGGAACGTGACCGACTACATGGGCGTCTATCCACGCACCTATTTTGAGGAGATCGAACAGGGCGGAGAGCTGTTTGCTCTCTTTGGAGAGGACGGGCGCATGCTTGCCATCGGTGCGCTCAAGGAGGCGGACGCGCGCTGGAGCGCGGCAGAGGGCGCGGCGTTTTATCTGCATCATTTTGCGTCCGCCACCGATGCACCCGGCATAGGCTCGACCTACCTCGCGCTTGCCGAGCAGTATGCAAAATCGGTGGGCAAGCAATATTTTCGCCTGGACAGCGCCACAGACAACGCCAAGCTGGAGGCGTACTACACCGCACGCGGATATCTGCCCGTCGGCCGTTGCGTTGACGGCGCGTACGTCGGCATTTTGCGAGAGAAGAAACTGTAAGGAGTTTGTCAAATGGAGATCATCAAGCACGGCTTATACCGCCATTTCAAGGGAAATCTGTACGAGGTTCTGGACGTGGCACGCCACAGCGAGACGGGGGAGGATATGGTTGTCTACCGCGACGTAAGCGATCACACCAAAGTATGGGTGCGTCCTGCCGCCATGTGGAGTGAGACTCTCACGCGCGACGGCATCACACACCCGCGCTTTGCCTATCTTGGCGAGGCACCCAAGCATATTTACGATATTTCGCAGGAGGTATTTACATCTAACGTCTGGCCGGGCGACCCTGCGCCACAGCGTCGGGTGCTCTCGGACATGCGCAAGGGAGATCTGTACAATCTGACTGCCATCTCCATGTGCGCCCACAACGGTACACACCTCGATGCGCCGGCGCACTTTATTGCGGATGGTAAGACGGTGGACGCTCTTTCGCTTGACGCTATGATCGGGCGGTGCTACGTTGCCACGCATGAGGGAGAGGTAGACGCGCAGGCCATACGCAACATCCTTGGCCGCGCAGCGGCAGCCGACAGGGAAGCCACCGGGCGCATTCTCATCCGCGGTCGGGCGACGCTCTCATACGAGGCGGCGCAGGTTCTTGCCCGGGCGGATGTACGACTCTTTGGCAACGAGTCGCAGACGGTCGGACCCGAACAGGCTCCCATGGCGGTGCATCAGCTGCTGCTGGGGCGCGGTGTGGTGCTTTTGGAGGGCGTGCGCCTGTCTGACGTTCCCGACGGGGCGTACCATCTCTTTGCGGCACCCATCAACCTCGGCGGTGCCGAGGGCGCGCCCTGCCGCGCGGTGTTGGTTGGGGAGAAGTGAATAAATATGTGTTGCGAGGGGAACTTTTTTGAAAAAAAGTTCCCCTCGCGCTCCCTTCAAAAAACTTTTGGAAAAAGGGATTGGGTA
>JAFTSR010000286.1 GCA_017467225.1 Clostridia bacterium
AAAAAGTTTCTTGACAATCTTCAAAAACTTTCAATTATTTTGAAAAGACCACTGTACTGTTATTCATCCAAAAGTTTTTGGAAGTCCAGAAACCTTTTTCCAAAAAGGTTTCTGGCGGGTGCAGGGCAGAGCCCTGCTCACCGAAGGCAAAAAACACAAAGGAGGCCACGCATGCGTCGCAAGATACCCAACTGGATACTGCCGGTGCTGTGCGCCTCTTTTTTGTTGGTGTTTGCGCTGGCGCTCGTGCTGACACCGCAAAAGGAATATTCCGCCGAGGAAAACAGAGCGCTGACCACCGCTCCCACGCTGACGGCGGCTTCCCTTCTCGACGGCTCGTACACGCGCGCGCTGAGCGATTATTTCGCTGATCAATTTCCGTTGCGCTCGGCGTTTGTACGCCTCAAGGCACGCTGCGAGCAGCTGCTCCTCCGCCGGGAAAACAACGGCGTCATCTTTGGCAAGGACGGCTATCTCATTTCACGGCAGGAATACACCGAAGCAGAGTTCGCGGTGCTGGACCGTAATCTGGCAGCCGCGCAGCGCTTTGCTGCTGCACTCGCCGACACACCGACCACGGCGCACATTCCTCTGCTGCTCGCGCCCGTTCCCCGTTCGATCGACGTCAACCGCTCCGCGCTGCCGCGCAGCTACGACGTGCAGACGGCCGATCACGTCTGGGAACGGCTGCTGCAATCCGAGGTCGTCCGCTCACAGAGCTACGTTGACCTTCGCGTGCCGCTGGTTGAGGCCGCTGAGAGAGGCGAGGCGGTGTGGTTCCGCACCGACCACCATTGGACGACCGAGGGAGCCTATCACGCCTACGTGGCGCTTGGCGAGGTGCTGGGATACGTGCCCTACGACCGCGCCGATTTTGCGCCAAAGGTGGTAAGCGAGCAGTTTTTGGGCACGACCTACTCCAAAGCCGGTCTGACTGCCGCGCAGCCGGACGCCATCACGCTGTGGCGATACGGCACCGATGCCGACTATCGCACCGAGATTTGGGAAAACGGTTCGCTCGCGACGACCATCGAAGGTTTTTACGACACCGCTGCGCTTGACGGAAAGGATCAATATTCCGTCTTTTTGGGCGGAACGCGTGCGCACATCCGCGTGCTGCCGCCCGAGGATGCCGAGCTGCCCACGCTGCTTCTGATCAAGGACAGCTACGCGCAATCGCTGGCACCCTTCCTGGCTCGCCACTACGAGCTCATTCTGATCGACCCTCGCAGCTACCGCCCGACCGACAAGCAGCCTTCTGTCCTTGCCATGATCGAAAAGGAGCAGCCCGATGCTGTTCTCCTTCTGTGCGGCATCGATACGCTGTGCGGCGACGTCGATCTGCGTACACTGCTGGTGGGAAAGTGAAGGTACGTGGGGCGCCGCCCTCGCTCCGCGGGGTCAGACCCTTTTTGAAAAAAGGGTCCAACACCCCCAAAAACTTTCATCAAAAGTATATCACAGCACACCCACAAAATGGGATAAAGTTCTTTGACGGGCGCGTGCAACGCCCTGCTCGCCGAAGGCAAAAAAGGAGAAATCCATTATGAAAAACACACCATGCTGTCAAGACGTTAAAGCCTGCGCCGTCTCTCTTTGGCAAAAAGCCAAGCGCCCGACGGTTCGCCAGACGCTGCGTTACGACTTTAGCTTATACCCCGATGAGCTGACCACCGATCGCAACGCCGTCAAATTTCATTTTGGCGGCACGCACAGCTGCCCCTTGTGGAAGCTGATGCTGGTCGCAGCCGTGGCAATCGTCACATTGGTCGTCACGCTGAAATGTCGCAAAGAGCAAGAATGAACGACACGGCGTATGCAAAAGCATACGCCGTGTTTTTATTTACTCGCATGTAAAAATCCACCGTTTGACGGTAAATATATATTATATCACTTCTTACCTTGTTCGTTGATATAGAAACTTATAATTACAAAAAAATGGAGGACTTGTACACCCGATACGGCAAAATTGGTCATAACAAACAATATTTCAAAAAAACGATATTGAAATATTCTACAAACTAATTTCGCTTTTCTCCTTGCGTTTTTGGCGCACAGCATGTATATAATGTACACCGGCGCGCTCATTTCCGCAGACGGCACCTACACCGGCTCCGTAACGGGTTTTTCGCCGATCGGAACTCAAAATAAGCCTTTTAAGGGCACTTTTGACGGTAATAACTACACAATTTGCGGCGTTTATGTGACAAATGCACCAAACGCCGGCCTGTTCGGCTATGTCAATTCCGCGACAATTCGAAACGTTACGGTCGCAAATTCTTACGTGCAAGGCACCGGTCGCGTCGGCGGTATCTGCGGCTACGCGGACAATTCGACTGCCATTTCCGGCTGCACCAATCGCGCTTACGTGGTGGGCGGACCGATTGCCGGCGGTATTTGCGGCGAGCTGGCGGACCATTCGACGGTGAGCGCTTGCGGCAACGAGGGCGCGGTATCTTCGACCTCTACGGCGGCCGGCGGCGCCACCCCGACGGTCGGAATCGGCGGCATTTGCGGTGTGGTTAACTCCGGTGCGGACAGCGCGGCTATTCAAAATTCATACAATTTTTATGCAGTTTCTGCGACCTGCGACAACGTTGGCGGCATTGCCGGATATTCCTCTGCGGCGATTGAGGCTTGCTACAACGCAGGCGCGGTCAGCGGCAAGCAGTACGTTGGCGGCATTTGCGGCATGCAGAACGGCAAGCAGATTCAGAACGTTTACAATCTTGAAAGCGTGAGCGGCACGAGCTATGTCGGCGGCATCGTCGGCTATGCTGAGGCTTATGTTATGAGCGCCTACTCGATCGGCAGCGTCAGCGGACAGGACAGCGGCGACATCAGCGGCTCTTCTCATGGTGAACAAGACGTCTACACCAAGGATGATCTGAAAAAATCGACCCAGCTGCCCTCCGGCTTCTCGGCAAGCGTGTGGGAGATGCAGACGGGTGGCGCCGAGTACGCCTATCCGACCTTGATCGCCCTGCTCAATCCCAATCTCGGCTGCGATGAAAAGGGTGATTTGGCGGTCTATCCGATCACGCTGGTCACGCAGGAGCCGAACGTACCGCTGCCCGAGGGCAGCAGCGCCGACGTCAAGGTGGAGTACCGCGCGGCGGTAACTCCCTCGACCGTTTACAGCGTCGATATTCGTTGGGGCTCGATGGCGTTTGTTTATACCGCCGGCTCGGTCGGTACCTGGAATCCCAACACACACGCCTACGAGGGTCAGACCTCTGGTGCATGGACGTGTGCGCAGGGTGCCAACGTTGTGACTATTATCAACCACTCCAACACCGCGCTGACGGCCAAGCTTTCCTACCAGCCTTTGGCCAATTATACCGCGGTGCAGGGCGCGTTCAACAACACCTCGCTGCCGCTGGCCAGCGCGGTCGGCACCTCGCAAGCAAATGCGCCTACTGCCACCGGAACTCTGACGCTGCAGGGAGATTTGAACAGCAGCTCGGACGGTCAGCTCGTCGTCGGTAAGGTCAGCGTGGCGTTTGAGTGAGAAGTAGAAACCAATATTGAAAGTAAAAACCACGATTCTGAGGAATCGTGGTTTTTTGATCTTACATTGCAGAAACAGATATTTTCAAAGGATTATACCTCAAAAGGATATACCAATTGAATTTGCTTTCTGACCGTGTCCATCTGCTGCATGATCTTGATGCTCTCCGACATAGGCATGATGTCGCTCTGTGTCTTCCCCTCACGGATGCAGCTGCAGGCTTCGATAATTTGCTCCTCAAAACCGTCGCCAATGCTCGGCTTCTGAACGCGCCGTTCCTCACCGTTGGCATGGACCATGAATTCCATCGCCCCAAAGAAATGCGGAACCTCGATATATCCCTTGCTGCCGTACACATAACCCACCACAGGCTTGCTCACATTAACAGCGGAAGAAATCGAAGCGATCGCACCGTTTTGATACTTCAACAAAACATCGGTCTGATAGTCCGCACCGTTTTGAACGTCGGAAAGTGCCGTGATCCCCTCGGGGTCACTTCCCAAAAACGCCGCGACAAAATTCAGGCAGTACACGCCCACATCCAAGGTCGCACCGCCAGCCAATTCTGGGGCATACAGCCTGGATGTCGGCGACGGCGTGCTGTAAAAGCAAAATTCCGCCCGAACGCTCCGTATCTCGCCAATCTCACCACTCTTGGCGACCTTGACAGCCTCACCGATCGCGGGCAAAAACCGTGTCCACATGGCTTCCATCAAAAAGACGTTGTTTTGCTTGGCACACTCTGCCATGGCGATGGCCTCTTTGGTGTTGACGCAAACCGGCTTTTCGCAAAGAACGTGCTTTTTTGCCTTTAAAAACAGCTCTGCGCAGGGCTTGTGAAACGGATGCGGCGTCGCAATATACACAGCATCGATCAGCGGTGAATTTGCCATCTCTTCATAGGAGGCAAACGCATGCGGAATATCATGCTTGGCAGCAAACTCCTTTGCTCTCTCCTCTGAGCGCGAAGCGACCGCCGTCACCTGCGCTCCGGCAACGTTTTTGTCAGCTTTGGCAAATCTGTGCGCAATACTTCCCGGTCCGACAATTCCCCATCGGATGGTGTCTTTCATGTTGATCTCCTCCCATGCGTGTGTGATACATTCATTATACA
>JAFTSR010000287.1 GCA_017467225.1 Clostridia bacterium
CCTCAAAAAGGACGGCGAAACAGAGGCATTTCTACGGAAAGAAATGCCGTGCCCGTAGGGCGGAGGTTTGCTGCCGCCGCTATGCCTTTGCGCGGCGTGAATACCTGAACCGGTCGGGGATATATATAAATGAAGAAAATATGCGCTATGCTGACGATGAAATGATAAATTTCTTATATGTAAGTTTTTTGAAGGGGGCGCGGGGGAAACTTTTTTTCCAAAAAGTTTCCCCCGCAAAAATCACACTCATCTACTGTCATGCTGCATTTTGGGCAGAAGAGCGAGGACGACGAGCGCGCCGGCGATGATAACCAGGATAGCAATCACCCAGCCGATCACGCCGCGCCCCTCGTTTGCCTCGGGCTCCATGGCGTCATCATTGGGTGTGGTGGGTGCTTCCGGCGTGCCGGGATTGACCGGGTCGCCGGGCAGATTTTCCTCGGTGCCGGGATCGGCAGGCGTTTGATCATCTGTCGCCGGTGTGTTATTGTCGTTCATTGCATCGTCGTTCTCGGTCGCGGTGCCGTTGTTGTCCTCAGTTACGGTGCCGTCATTGTTTTCGGCGGTGGTGTCGTTTGTGCCGTCGATGTTGCGACCGGTGATGCCCTGGGCGGCATTGCGCGCGGCGTTGCCGATGCCGTCCAGCGCCTGCTCGGCACCGTTCAGCACGCCGTTTGTGACACGCTTGACGCCGCCTGCTGCGCGGTCAACGGCACCTGCGACAGCGCCTGCCATATGGCGAGCACCCTTTTTGGCGGGTGTCATTTTGCTGTGCGCGTGCGGATGGCGCGCGTCGGCACCGTACAGGCTGTTGCCGATGATGCCGTCTCCGTCGGTCACCTTGCCGTTATCCGCGTGGAAGGCCACGGTGCGGTGCAGCGGCGGATGAACGTTTCGGTCCATGCCACCGGTCGCGGCGCTGGCGCTCAGCGGCAGCACCAAGGACACGGCGAGCGCGGCCAGCATCAGCAGTGTGCTGAACAAAACCGCGTTGTGTTGGTTGTGATATTTCATTTTTATAACCCATGCTCTCGCAAACGGAAAGCTTCCTTTCAAGATTCATGAATCGAACGAGCGGAAGCGCGATGGCAGTCCGTTCTGCTTTAGTTTTTGTGAATTTGCGAGAATTATGCATATAGATAATGGTATCGTTGTAAATATTTTTAGAAATCTTGCAAAACCTATTGACAATCATATGATTGTGTGCTATAATTATAACAACGACAGAGAAAAATCAACAGATTGTTGATTTTCGCTATCAAACACAAAAAATGCACCTTAGCAAACGAAAGGAGTTCTATTATGTTTGCAATTGTTTTATCGGCGCTGATCGTCGTTGTGTTGTTTGTAGTTCTGGGCTTCGGAAAGACCGGTACGGGTAAGGGCTGGAAGCTGCGTCCGCGTCAGATCCTCTCTTTGCTTGGCGCGCTGGTGCTGCTGACGGGCATGTTTGCTACGGTTCCTACGGGTCACACCGGTATTCTGACCACCTTCGGTCGCGTTGAGGACGTGACGCTGGAGGCAGGCTTGCACTTCAAGTCTCCGGTGCAGAAGGTCGTAGCCATGGATAACCGCACCCAGAAATCGGTGGTTGAGCTGAGCTGCTTCTCCAGCGATATCCAGGAGGTTGCCGTTCGCTATTCCATCAACTATCAGATTCAGAAATCCGATGCGCAGACGCTGTACAAGAACATCGGTGAGAATTATTATGAGGTTGTCATGGCGCCTCGCATCGAGGTCGCTGTCCGCAGCGTGATCGCGAAGTACACCGCTGAAACGCTGATCGAGAACCGCGACAGGCTCTCCTCGCAGATCACGGAAATTCTGCTTGACGAGCTGAGCGTTTACAACATCGAGGTTGTCAACACGGCCATCGAGGATATGGACTTCTCGGACGTCTTCACGCAGGCGGTCGAGGCAAAGCAGGTCGCGCAGCAGGAGCTGCTCAAGGCGCAGACCGAGCAGGAGCAGAAGACCATGGAGGAGCAGGCGCAGGCTGACCGTCGCGTCATCACCGCCGAGGCTGAGGCTGATGTTGCCAAGATTCAGGCTGAGGCTGACCGCGAGGTACTGCAGATCCAGGCAGACGCCGCCGAGTACGCAGGTAAGAAGGACGCTGCCGTCAATGAGGCGGTTGCGGCTTCCCTGAACGACATTTTGCTGCAGTATTACACCATCAAGCAGTGGGACGGCGAGTTGCCGATCTACTTTGCGGGTGCGGATGAGCAGAGCCTATTGTCCATCATTTACGCCATGAACGGCGTACCCGAGGGCGAGCTGGATGACAGCGATGCAACGGTGGAGGAAACTGAAAAGAATACCGATCCCGCGCCCGTATCCGGCACGGATACGAAGCAATAAAAAAGAGGGCGCACAGGGTGACTGTGCGCTCTTTTGGCGGAGGAGGGATTTTAGGTTGTGCGAACAAGGATTTCTAACCATAATAGGCTTGTTGTTCATTTCTTTGACGCGCGTCAAAGAAACGAACCAAAGAAAACGCGCGTAAGGGAACTCCAAGTTCCCTTACGTATCCCTCGGTTTGTACGTGTTCTGCACGTATGGGCCGAAAGCTGTTAGGGAGGCGGCTTCGCAGCAGCCGCGGTGTTTGGCGGTTTCGCTTGCGAAATGACGCCGCTTTGGCGGCAAGACAAACTCGCTGTTTCGACGCAGTCGAAACATTGCTTCAGCTGCTATTCCTTTGTGTGGATAGAATGCCGAACCTTGTAGGGACCGACGTCCTCGGCGGTCTGTTCCAACGCGAAACAATCTCTTTGCTGTCAAATGGGGCAGGGGCCCCATGTGGACGTTGCTGTTTATTGGATAGAATAGAACCGTCCGAAATTTAGCTAAAAAAATTACCAAAAGCTTTTTGAAGGGGAGCGCGAGGGGAAACTTTGTCTCCGAAAAAGTTTCC
>JAFTSR010000288.1 GCA_017467225.1 Clostridia bacterium
TACAGCTCCTCTACGGTTGCGTTGCGGTCGTACACGACGTTCTCCAGCGTACCGCCGGCAAACTCCTCAACGTCGATCTCCTCCCAGGGAATCCACGTCGTACCGACGTCAACGGCACCCTCGGCAGAGTAGGAGAGAAAATGAATTTCCTTGCCGCCGTAATTGGCCTCGGGTAGATTCAGCGGGAGCCTTTCAATTTCAGGCTCGTCGGGCTCTCCGGGCGTAGGCTGATCGTCGGGCGTCTCTCCCTGATCATCGGGGGTCTGCTGCACGTCAGCGCAGGAGACCATTGCCATCATACCAAGGGTCATACAAAGGGCGAGCAGCAGGCAGAGGCATTTGTTCATGCTTTTCATGTTTCCCTCCTATTGTGTGGGTGATGTGTGTGCAAGGGCTGCACACTACGATAACTATACCATATTCTCGCTGCGTTGTCAATATAAAAAGGAAGTATTTTTACTAACTAAGGGGTGCAAGCACCCCTTAGTAAGTAAGTTATGTGATCAACCAAGCTCGTCGATCAGATCGTTCAATCGACCAAACTCGTACTCGATCTTCTGCTCGAATCTTCCGAAAATGGATGCAACGTTGGATTGACCGGTTTTTGCCAGACGGAGGTATCCCTGATCGCCGTGAATACCGCTCATGCCCGAGCCGTTATCCCAGTACTGACCGGGGTCAAATAGGCGAGTCTCGAATACGATCTTGAGCATCTCCTTGGACTGCTCGTCACGCGTGGACTTACCCATGATGACGGTGTCGTAGAAGATGGGATAGATGTCATAGTAGGACAGATAGTTCATATATTCCAGAACGGCGGAGACAGCCTCGGCGTCAGAAACGACGGCGGGGATACCCAAAACGCAGTCGTGGTGTACCCAAACCAGGGAAGCGTAGTTCTCTTGGTACTCGTCGTACTTCGGAATGGGAAGAACGCCAAAGTCGCTCTCCATGTTACGCAGACCCTGAATGCTCTTGACCAGGCTGAACAGGAACAGCGCATTATCCGTACTAAAGATACCCTCCTTGGGTGCGTCAGTAAACTTCTTGACGTCGCCGTGAGCACAGTGATCGGAGTAGACGACCAGGTCATAGATATCCTGCATGTACAGAATGCTCTCATCGCTGCCGTAGTCGTAAGCAATGTAGCCGTCCTCGTCGATGTGAGCAAACTTCATGTTGGCACCTGCAAAGAGATAGTATACGGTGTCATCCATGATCGAGGAGCCCCAAAGGTCGGTGGGGGAGTTCATCAAATCGTCGCCGTCAAGGCTGGTGGCAACGCTCTCAGACAACGAAAGGTATTCATCGAACGTCCAGTCGCCGTCCATGACGGTTTCGTAAAGATTGGTAATATTGTTGTTGGTAGCGACCGTCGCATTGTAGTACATACAAGCGGTAGCGCCCTTGTCACGCAGCAGCATCTCAGGTGCCGCGAAGAACAGCGTGGAGCCCAGCGTAAAGGATTGCACGGAGTCCTGGTTCCACCAGGGCATATCGGTGTGCAGATTGCTCAGGTCGTACATATTGTACATCAGCTGCTCCAGAACGATCGACTTGATCTCGTAGGAGCGGGAGGTCATGATCTGGAAGGCGTCGTCGCCGCTTTGGTGGTTGGAGCGGACACGGGAGACCAGAAGGTCACCGTCAACGTCAACGTACTCGGTTGTGATCTCTACGTTGAATTTTTCCTCTACGGTACCGTTTCTGTCGTAAACAGCCTTATTGATGGGGTCGCCGTCGTAGTCCGGAACGTCGACCTCCTCCCACGGGATCCAGCCGGTTCCGATCTCGGTCTGCCCATTAGCGGACCAGGACATAAAGTGGATCTCTTTGCCGTTGTAGTTGGCATCGGGCAGATCCAGAGGCAGTCTTTCTACCTCGGGCTCGGTGGGGGCGCTGGGGGTATCAGTGCCGGTGGGGTTCTGCTCCTCGCCATCGGGCTGTTGCTGCTCGTCAGCGCAGGATGCCATCGACATCATGCCGACGACCATCAGCACGGCCAGAAGCAGGCACAGCCATTTTCTTATGTTTTTCATATTTTCCTCCATGATTATTTCGCGTTGCACGGACGCGTCTTTTCATTATGATTATAGCACATTTCGGCATCAATGTCAATCCGTGAAGATGGCCAAAAAAGACATGTTGCTTTTGGTTATTATCACCAATTTACGGTTATTGCTTTTTTTCCTCCAGGCGGTGCGCCTGCGAATATTGCTTGGGCGAGATACCGGTGAATTTTTTGAACATTTTGGAAAAATTGAAGCTGTCATGGTAGCCGACCATGCTGGCGGTGGTGCTGACGTTCAGGCCGTTTTGCAGGAGTGTGCAGGCGTGCTCCATGCGCACCTTGATGATGTACTCCTGGATGCCCATGCCGGTTTTTTCCTTGAACAGGCGCACCAGATACCGACGATCCAGCGACAGCTCGTCGGCAATGCGGGCGACGCTGAGCTGCTCGGAGTGGTAGGAGGCGTGGATCATGTTGATCATGCGGCGAACGTAGTGCGGTGTTGACGCCTTGCCGCTGAGCAGCTCGGCAAAAATGCGGTAGAGCGCGGAGAGCGCCATTTCCTCGCGCGTGTCCTTGCGCTCCTCCAGCTCGCGCAACGTGGCAAAGGGAACGCCCGACATTTCGGTCACTCGCACACCCAGGGAGTCCAATCTTTTGGCGGTGTTGCCGTCAAAGCAGATGTAGGTGTATTGCCACGGCGTAGCTTCGTCCGCCACGTACCGGATGTCCTCGTAAGGACAAATGATAAAAATCTGTCCCTTGTTGACGGGAATGGTGCGGCTGCCGATCAAAAGAGTGCCGCAGCCCTCGTCGACGTAATGGATCATATAAAATGGGCGCAGACCGCGTGCGACGTGCCCGGGAGGGCAGATGTGATATCCGCAGTTGAGCGGATTGAGGTCCTCGAAAAGACGCTGACCGAAGTAAATTTCATGCTGGTTGGGATCGGGCAAAGGCATAGTCGGTACTCCTTGGCGGAAATTGGCACCGGACGGTGCGTATGTGACATTATAACATATTTTAGTTACATAATGCAATGGATTTTCGCAAAAAAATTTGATAAAATATGATATCATCATTTTACGGAGGTATTCTGTATGGGTAAAATTACATTTATGGGTGCGGGCAGCACCGTATTTGCCAAGAACGTGCTGGGTGACTCGATGCTGACCGAGGCGCTTTGTGACTTTGAGATGGCACTGTACGACATTGATGCCGAGCGACTGGAGGAGTCCTACATCATGGTCACTGCGCTCAACCGCAACATCAATCAGAACCGTGCCAAGATCACCAAATACCTGGGCGTAGAAAACCGCAAGGAGGCGCTGCGCGGCGCAGATTTCGTTGTGGACGCCATCCAGGTCGGCCTTTACGAGCCGTGCACTGTCATCGACTTTGAGGTTCCCAAGAAGTACGGCCTGCGTCAGACCATTGCCGACACGCTGGGCATCGGCGGTATTTTCCGTGCGCTGCGCACCATTCCCGTGCTGGCGGATTTTGCCCGTGACATGGAGGAGGTCTGCCCGGACGCATGGTTCCTCAACTATACCAACCCCATGGCGATGCTCTCCGGCTTTATGCAGCGCTACACCGGCGTCAAGACGGTCGGTCTGTGCCACAGCGTACAGGGCTGCTCCCGCGGTCTTCTGGGTGCGCTGGGCATCGAATACAAGGAGCCGATCTATGAGAAGATCGCCGGTATCAACCATATGGCCTTTTTGCTTGA
>JAFTSR010000289.1 GCA_017467225.1 Clostridia bacterium
AAGGTGGCTGCCAGCATCAGCAGGATTGCCAACGCGAGCAGCGTGATGGACAAGGTCAGTGAGCGCATGCGCTGTCCTCCTTCCACGGTCGCCGCCCGATGCCGCGCCGATCGGACGGAATTAAAATGATGTGGTCGGTGTCATCGCACATCAGACAGTAAATGTCGGCGGTTGCATAGCCGCGCCGGTGGCACTTCTCAACCAGCCACGCCTCGTCTCGTCCGATCTGTGCGAGGGTGCGCTTGTGAACCACACCGTCGCTGATCAAAAGGTGCATCATGCCCGGCTCATATACGTCCTTGCCGAGGTCCGACGGCGTTGCCGGACGAAAGGCCGCCTTGGGGATGACCGACAACGCACCGTTTTTCTCGAGAACGGCATAGTTGACCTCACTCGGATCGGCAAAGCCCTGCTGCCGCAGCGCCGAAAACAGCTCCTCGGGCGTCATGCGGTTGTTGATCAGCTCGTCGCGGTCCAGCTGACCTTGTGCGATCAGCAGCGCAGGCGTGTTTTTGTCGTGGCGGCGCAGCGCCGGCAGGCGCAGCAGCACGACCGAAAGGAGAATTTCCAAGGACACCAGCGTCAGGATGGGAATGATCGCGTAAAGCAGCGGGATGTCGTGGTTTTCCAACGGCAGTGCAGCAAGCTCCGAAAGCAGCAGCGTGGTGATCAGCTCGGTGGTTTCCAGCTGCGCCAGCTGACGCTTTCCCATCAGGCGCATGGTCAGAAGCAAAAATAAATACAGCACAACCGTGCGAAGCAATAATAGCAGCATGGTACCTCCGACGTTTGTAAAAATCGCAGATAGTTTGTGCGTTTTTTTGGATTTTATGCGCAAGAGGTGGGAGAGCGCGGCAAGAGTCGGAATTGTGAAAAAACTTTTGCGAAAATATGAAAAAATTTAACAAATATATTGACAATGCGGCGAATTTGTGCTAAAATTGCAGTTGTGGTAGATTGCTTGCTTTTCTCCTTTTTTGGCGGCGAGCATACAACAAACTGAAAAGAGAGGAGAACCAAGATCGCTATGACGCAGCGCAATGGTAAGAAATTGTGTATTTGTACCGATTCCATGGGTCACTGTACGTGCTCCATGCTCTTGTGCGTTGCGACGGCATCAAGGCTTTCTTTCTGATATTTGATCATTTTGATCGAGAGAAGTCAAGATCGGACGGCATGAGAGCGGACCGCACAGGCGGGATCGTTCTTTTCTTATTTTTACCGCATTTTACTTTGCTAAAGGAGGATGTCATGGCTTATCCACTGCAATATCAGCTGACGGAATACGACTGCGGACCGACCTCGGTCATCAATGCGTTGCGCCTTTTGTTTGACCGTAAGTTGTTGCATCCCGATATGATACACGGAGTTTATCGTTACTGTATGGAGGGCTTCAATTGCCACGGAGAAATGGGTAAAACGGGAACGTCCCGCTGTGCGATGCACTTTTTGTCCCAATGGTTCAATCAGTATGCTATGCAGCGCCATTTTCCCATTCACACCGAATATCTGGTTGAGGGTGACACCTATCTGCACAAGGGCAGTCCCATTGAGCAGACGCTGCGTGCCGGCGGTTGTGCTTTGGTGCGCTGCCATTTCGGCTGTGAGCATTACATCCTTTTGACCGGGCTTTGCGAGGACGGAGAGCACGTTTACGTGTTCGACCCCTATTATCTGGAGAAAAAGCTGCGTCGGCGCGATATCGTTCCGATCACCGATCTACCTTGCCGTGCCAACGTCATGCTTCCCTTTGATCGCCTTAACCGCGAGGATCGCGATTATTACGCCATGGGCAGCCGTGAGAGACGCGAATGCGTGCTGTTCTTCAATACGGCCGCCACGCAGATGCCGGACCTTCAGATCAGTTGCGCGCAGAGCGCTGCGGGACGATGAGCCGGACACGAGACCTGCCGACGGTGGATGCGGCGGCGCTGCGCGAGTTGTTTTGTCGCTTGGTTGCC
>JAFTSR010000290.1 GCA_017467225.1 Clostridia bacterium
GAACGTCCGCGTCCTGCTGACCGATTTCGGCAACGATGTGATTGAGCACACGTCCAACGTCCGAACCAAGAGTGCATGCATCGCCTGGACGCAGATCAGCATCAGCCCCATTCCCTTCAATCGCGGTTTTTACACGGTGGACATCAAATTCTATGTCAAGCTATGCTTTGAAGCATGTGTCAGCAACGGACGTTCACAGGAATTTGAAGGCATTGCGGTGCTGGAAAAGAAGGTGGTATTGTTCGGCAGTGAGAGCAATGTCAGCATCTTCAAGAGCAATCCCGATGCGTCCGATTACTGCGCAGTGCCCGAGCTGAGCTGCTGTACGCCCAACACGCCCATCGCCATCGTAGAAGTTGTCGATCCGATCGTACTTAGCACCAAGGTGCTGGAGAATTCCGCGGAGTGCTGCTGTTGCTGTTGCTGCTGTGATGTTCCCGAGCGCGTGACGGTCAGCATTGACGGCAATTTGTGCGAGCCGGCAGACAACGGACGATATCTGGCGGTATCCATCGGCATTTTCTCGATCATCCGTATCGTGCGCCCCGCGCAGTATCTGATCCAAGCAACGGAGTACGCGGTGCCCGACAAGGAATGTGTAGCGGCGGAGGAAAGCAGCCCTTGCCAGCTGTTCCGCCACATGGCGTTCCCCATCGCAGAATTCAATCCGCCTGCTTTTCCCGTCACAGGCGGCAACGGTTGTTGCGGAAATGAACGCGACAGCGGCGACAAACGCGGCGGGTGCGGGTGTTCTTGACGAAGGTAAAGCAAAAGGGACTGCACGGCAGTCCCTTTTGTGTTGCTCCATATCACTGAATGCCAAATTTCAAGATGTTCACAAATTATTTAACCGACTTTCTGTTTTTGACAAAATGTGCAACAGCCCAAATTCCCCAGCCTACACCGCAACTCAGCATCATAAAACCCGCAAATAAGGATAAGAATAAATAACCAATGCCATCCCATCCTGTAGCGGTAGCAGACATCACAGCAAAACATATCATCGGAACGGAACACACGCCAACAGGCAACAGACGAATCAATCGGTTTTCCACCTTAAAACATAACAAAAGCTGAACCGGCAAAATTACGACAATAGAAAAGATCAAAACAAATGTAGTAAGCTCTATATCGCCCATCCAAATATCAAACATACATTCACTCCTTTTCTTAATTTAACTGGTACATCGCACTTATGTACGGCTTCGCCTGATGATACGGCAGCAGAACAAGGTCACGATCAAGCAAATGGCAAACCACAGGGCAAGGTGCAAGATCAAAGGCACGACAACCCTCACAAATTCATTACTGCGTTGCAACCATCCAATGAATTGAAAAAACAATTCACCGTACGCGGGGTGTACGCGCCATAGAATGATTTGTATGATCGGCATGATCACGCAATTAAGCGCCAGATATGCTATGTTCCAAACAGCCACACGATAAAATAATGCATGGTAGAGTGTGTGATCAAGCGTCGGCATGTTTCGCTTAGAAAATAACACCTCAAAAAAGACGATTGCCAATACCTGTGCACCGATCAAATTGACAGTGAGAATCATGGGCAACCCGCCTGCAAACACCAACTCGTGAAATGCCGCAAGGAAATCCATTCCTATCATACGGCGAACCAGTGTGTACAGCGTCACAAGCGTCAAAGTAGCTTGGAGCAGCACCATCCCTGTCAACAAATATTGCTCGTTCGTAAAGCGTCTGATCTTTGCTTGCTCCGGCAACACAGTTTGTGCGGCCGACACCTCAAAGCGTTCCATCTCATCATACAACAAATAATCCGTCGTCACGCCGAACAGCTTGCTGATTGCGAGAATGTTGACGGCGTCGGGCATGGCTGTGCCCATTTCCCAGCGGGAGATGGCTTGACGGGAGACCTCGAGGCGCTCGGCAAGCTCTTCCTGGGACATATTCCGCGCTTTGCGCAGATTCAGTATTTTTTCCGAAAATGTCATAACACTTCCCTCCTTTGCCTCCATTTTACCCGCAACATGCCTCTTTGTCCACCGCTTTGGGGTGACAAATGGCGCAACCAAACGCAACATTTAGCAAAACCGGGTGAAAAACACGCAAATTTCGCTTATTTTTTTCCTTTCGTACGAACCCAGCGGTTCTCGCAGTCGGGGCAATAGCCGCCGGTGTTATTGATGTGGAGGTATTTTCAGCAGACACGACAGCGGCGGGAGGTACGGTTTTTGAAGCGCATGAGCTGTTCGTCGATGGCTGCTTCCAGCTCAGTTTTGCGCATTCGCAGGTAGTCCTCATTGCAGACACGGTGTGTCTTGCGGGTGATCTGATAGTACAAGTCAAGGCAATGGTATTCTGTCTCGAATGCTTGCAGGTCGGTGCCAATGGCTTGCTCGGGGAGGGTGAATTGGAGGTAGCCCTCGTGATGCTGGCGGCAGTAGAGCCCCCATTGCGCCATCATGTCGCCGTTTTTGATGTTGACGGAACAGGTCAAAAGATCGTAAAGCTCGCGCTTGTCCAATGCGGCGAAGGTTTCGCGCTCGTTTTCCTGCAGATATTGGTACATGGTCTCGATCTCGCTAAGATCCATTTTGACGTAAAATTTCTCGGTAGGAGCTTTCTTCCATTCATGCAAGAGATACATCAGCTCTCCATCCAACTCAAGCAGTTTTTCGGGGAAGCCGAGGTATGCGATATCGATAGGGTCGACAGGCTCATCCAATGCGTTTCGGACATGGCTATCGTGCTCCAGCGCTTTGACATAGCCGTGCTCGGACAAGCCGTAGCGTCCCGCACGACCCGCGATCTGCTTGATCTCGGAGGGGAGCAAGAGGCGAAATTCCGTGCCATCGAATTTTTTGGTCTCGACAAAAATGATGCGGCGGATGGCGAGATTGAGACCCATACCGATGGCATCGGTGCTGACAACCACATCGGTCTCGCCCGAGGCGAATTTATGCACCTGCTCACGGCGCGAGGCAGGTGGCAGATCGCCGTAGATGACGCTGGCGCGGACATGATGACGAGCCAGTGCGGCAGAGAGGGACAGCACGGCGCGGCGGGAGAACACGACCAGCGCGTCACCCTTCTGCACGTCCTCCATGGACATGTTTCCCTTCTCAAAGGACAGCGGCGTTTTGCGCTGGTGGTAGACCACCTCATAGTCATCCTC
>JAFTSR010000291.1 GCA_017467225.1 Clostridia bacterium
AAACCTTTTTTCAAAATGTTTTCAGGCGGGGCTTGGGACAGAGCCCCATTCACCCAGCACGTAACAGCACCGTAATCAGCGCACCGACCATCGCGCTGATCACAGCCTTGAGGACCTCGCGCCGCACGCTCCGCACCTCGTTTGCCGGGCGGCACTCCAGGCGCAAAAGACGCGAGCTTTGCTCCTTTTGCTCCCGCAGCATCTGCTGCACGCTCAACGCCAGGCTTTCCACAGACGCAGTCAGCTTGTTGATCGCCTCCACCTGGCTCTCCACCCGCTTCATACGATGCTTCAGACTGCCGATCTCGTGCTCGTGCGAGGTCAGCTGAATGGTGATCTGCTCCGGTGTCATCCGCTGACTCCGTCAGGCAGAGCACCATTTTTTTCTGCCGCCTTCTTTTCCATCGCTTTTCTGATTGCCTCCATCCTGGCACGGCGCAAGGGCTCAATGACCATTTCCCAGGTCAGACGCAGCCAGTGGCGATACTTTTTGCACTGGCGGAAGCAGGTGCAGCGGTCGGGTATGCGCTCGCGCGTGCAATATTCGCATGCAGGACAGGGATGATAGCGATCCTGGTCGATTTCATCCGTCACCTGATTGATTTGAACCTCTTTACTCACATTATTTTGCATATTTGGTTACCTTCCTTTCAAAAAATACTCATTTTCCGTAAAAAACTCTTGACAACCGAGCGAAAATATGATATACTGATTTTGCGAACTTTTCAGGGGCGATGAAGTTCACATTTTCAATTTTCACATGACTTTGAGAACTTTTGACCTGGATTTACACTCTGTGAATAGCGTCAAACAGACAAGTCCCCGCTCGGTTCCCTTATATTATACTACTAAATTTGAGTATTGTCAATAGCTTTTTATATATTTTTTGGTATTTTATGTGCCGGAAAGGTTGTAACTATGGATGATTTTTTACAGCGCACCTTTGAACTGATGAAGGCGCAGGGCAAAAAGAACAAGGACCTCGCCGATCATCTCGGCGTCACACCGCAGCGCGTCACCGACTGGAAAAGCGGCCGCATCTTCTCCTATAGCAAGTACATGGACAAGATCGCCGATTTTCTTGGCGTCAGCGCCGATTATCTGCTGACCGGCCGACCTGCTATCACCGAATTTTCCAACGTTTCGCCGGTCGTTCGTCGCCGCGTGCCACTTCTTGGCGAGATCGCCTGCGGCCAACCCATCTACGCCGACCAGGAGCATGAATATTCGGTCGCCCTGGGCTCGGATATTGCCGCGGATTTTGTGCTGCGCGCCAAAGGAGACAGCATGATCGGCGCGCATATCCACGACGGCGATCTGGTCTTTTTCCGCCAATGCGAAACAGTGGACAACGGCAAGATTGCCGTTGTCATCATCGGCGACGAGGCGACCCTCAAGCGTGTCTATTACGCGCCGGAGAAGCAGCAGCTGATCCTCATGCCTGAGAATCCCGCTTACCGTCCGCTGGTCTACGTAGGCGCCGAACTGGAACAGGTGCGCATCATGGGTGAGGCGCTGTTCGTCCAATCCATGCTGCATTGAGCAAAAAAATAGGTGGCTGCCGCATGAGCGGCAGCCACACTTTTTATGGATATGTAATTACGAATACTTATCCTGAATAGCCTCAACGATCTTCTCGATCTTGGTGGTCATGACACTTTCCTTTGTCTCATAGCTGGAGGTGAAGGAATCAGACTTCGTATCAACAAGAGTACGGAGCAACTGACCTGCCTCCAGGATGTACTGATAACCGGGGTCATAGGACAGCGTGGAGATAACCAGATCCAAGGTAACCGCGGACTCTTCGTCACGGCTAACGATACCCTGCAGGTTGATATCATAGTACGCGGGGGTCAGCGTGTTCTTGGAAGCAGCACCGAGAGAATCCAGAGCGTAGCTGGTCAGCGTCTCCTCCGTGTTGGTCGTCGGAATAACGATAACGGCAGCAACGTTGGGGTTGACGGTGTGATGGTAGGACTCCTGATACTCGTCATACAAAGGCATGGGCATGATACCGAAGTCGCTCTCGCTGGCACGCATGTCCTCAGCGGAGTGCAGCTCACCATAGTAGAACAGAGCCTGGTCAGCCATGAACATGGTCCAAGCGATCTCCTCCGTCTTGCCGACAGCAGACCAGCTATAGGACAGCTCCTCATCATACAGCAGATCGGAAGCCATATCCAGAACGTTGATAGCCTCCTCACAGTTGAGCGTCATCTCGGGAATACCGTCAACGATCTCAGCAAAAGGAACGCCGGCGCCGATCTCCATCGCGCAAATAACGTCGGAGAAGTAGACCAGACCGTAGCGGTCGTTTTCATCCCACTTATCGTTAGCATCCAGATCCAGGGAAACGTTCTCAGCCATCTCAACCAGCGTCTCGATGGTCCACTCCTTAGTATCGATCAGAGCGTAGGGATCCTCCTCGCCAATGTCTCTCATCATGACCTTGTTGAAGATCATAACAGCGATGGATCTCTTGTACATGGTACCGATATCACCGGTCAAGCAGAAGTTCATGTCATTGATCGCAAGGTCAGGACGAATGTTCTGGTCCCACCAGGGAGCCTCCAGATCAAGCTCACCGTAGCTGTTGATCTCGGCCAGAAGGCCCTGCTGAACCATGTCAATGTGTCTGAGCATGACAATGTTACCGATATCAAACTGACCCTCACCGGAGGTAATGTCGGTTCTGAACTCGGCAGGATCATCAAAGCTCTTACCGCAGAACCAATCAACGACGATATCCAGCTCCTCAGCAACCTGGCTGGAACGGGAGAAAACGGCGTCATTGATACGGTCGGAATTCAACGTACCGGCATGCTGCCAGTCGAAGTCCTTCCAAACGAAGATTTCCTCGGGGAAGGTGTAGACAGTAAAGGTGTCGCCGCCGCCGCTGTAACCTGCGGGGATGTTGGCAGTATAAACGATGTCTTCCTCTTCACCATCGTCATCAGGTGTCGTGGTAGTACCCTGCTGCCCCTGGTCGTCGGGCTGCTCCTGCTCGCCCTCCGTGTCATTTGCGCAAGCGCAGAAGACGGACAGCATCATGCAAGCAACTACCAGCAGCGCCAGAAGGCGCGTCCATTTGCTTTTCATAACAAGTCTCCTTTTCTTGGTTCAGCCTATCCATCGGCCGATATTTATGCACAAAGATTATATCATGAAATTCCAAAAAAATCAAGGGGATTTTGAAAAATATTTGTAAATTATCACACAAAGAAAAGGCTGCTTCCCAAAGAAAGCAGCCTTTTGATGCAAGAAATCAATACTTGGTCTCGATCGCCTCAACGATTTTATCAATCTTGGATTGCATGATTGACTCTTTACCTGCGTAAGCAGATGCGAAGGAGGTGGACTTGGTAGCTACCAGGTCGCGCAAAAAGGCACCCGACTCAGCGATATACTGATATCCGGGGTCATAAGACAGCGTGCCAATGACCAGATCCAAGGTAACCGCAGACTCCTCGTCACGGCTGACAACACCCTGCAGGTTGATATCATAATATGCCGGCGTCAGAATGTTCTTGGAGGCTGCGCCCAAAGCATCCAGCGCATAGCTGGTCAAAGTCTCATCCAGATTGGTGATCGGAATAACGATGACCGCCGCCACGTTGGGATTGACGGTGTGATGATATTCCTCCTGATACTCGTCGTACAGCGGAATGGGCATCAAGCCAAAGTCACTTTCGCTGGCACGCATATCCTCGGCGGAGTGCAGCTCTCCGTAATAGAACAGCGCCTGATCAGCCATAAACATGCGCCACATATTCTCCTCGGTAAAGCCGGAGTTATTGTAGGAAAGCTCCTTGTCATACAACAGCTCAGCCGCAAGATTGAGCACGTCAATCGCCTCGTCGGAGTTGATGGTCAGCTCCGGAACGCCGTCAATAATTTCGGCATACTTGACGCCTGCGCCGATCTCCATCGCGCAGATAACGTCAGAGAAATAAATCATACCGTAGCGGTCGTTTTCATCCCACGTATCGTTGGAATCCAGGTCCATAGAAACCTCGCCGGCCATTTCCACCAGCTTTTCGATGGTCCACTCATGCGTATCAATATACTCATACGGATCAGCCTCGCCCAGATCTCTCATCATAACCTTGTTGAAAATAATGATGGCGATCGATCTTTTGTACATGGTGCCGATATCGCCGGTCAGAGCAAAGTTCTTATCCAAAATACACAAATCAGACTGAATGTTCTGGTCCCACCAGGGCGCCTCCAGATCAATCTCACCGTAAGTATTGAGATCCATCAGATAGCCCGACTGCACCATAGCGATATGGTTCAGCATGGTAATATTACCAATGGCAAACTCTCCGTCGCCGCTGGCGCAGGAATTTCTGAATTCCGAAGGATCGGCGTAGCTCAGTCCGCAATAGAAATCAATGTTCAGATTCAACTCCTCAGCGACCTGACTGGAGCGCTGGAAAACGGCATCGTTGATACGGTCAGAATTGAGCGTACCGACGTGCTGCCAGTCGAAATCCTTCCAGACGAAAATGTCCTCGGGGAAGGTGTAGACCGTAAAGCTCTGACCGCCCGCACTGTATCCCTCGGGAATATCTGCGGTGTAGACGATCTTCTCGTCAGGATCGTCCCCTACGGGAGTATCCGTGTTACCGGGCTGCTCTCCGTCGGAGTCCGGCCGCTCTTGCTCGGTTTCATTTGCGCATGCACACATGACCGTCAGCACCATACACAGTGCCAGCAGCATGGTCAAAAGGCGCGTCCACTTGCTGTTCATCATGATTTCTCCTTTTCTGACACCTCGCCCGACGGGCAAAGATAGATTTGTACCATCATTGTACCATGCCACGCGCAAGAAATCAAGTGTTTTTCCGAAAAAAATGATAAAAAATCACATGTTCTTTATACATTCTGCGCATCGTCATCCCACGCCATACGCAAAGCCTCCCGGATTTCCGTGCTGCTAAAGCCACAGCGCATCAGGTAAGCCGCCAATTTTTCATATTCCGCACGGTCTGCAGGACGATATCGCATCTTCCCCCTTGCCGCCTGCGCACACAGCTCGACAAAGTCTTCGTCAGAGATCGCATCGCGCACAGCCGCCAAGGCCTGCTCGCCGTATCCCTTGGCACGAAGCTCCTGCAGCACCCGTCGCATGCCGCGTCCGCGGCGCACCATCTGCTGAGCCGCGCGCACAGCGTCGCGCTCCTCCTGCAAATATCCGCGCTCAGACAGCGTCCGTACCGCGCGCTGCGCTGCATCTGCGTCATATCCTTTTTGTACCAGCTTTCGCTGCAGCGTTTTAGCGGAATTCGCACCGTAGCCTAAAATGTTCAAGCCGCGACCGTACGCACCCGAAGCCAGTGCAGCTGACTCCAAGTACTCCACATCCTCGGCCGATAGCATCGCCCCTTGGCGCACCTCAAACGGTAGCGCGGCATATTCCTCCACGCGCAAGGCAAAGGTTTTCGCTCCCTTCCCTCCGTGGGCCGCGCACGCCTTGACACGGAGAAAGATACGGTCTCCGTCCTCTGAGGCGCGCAGAGCGACCACCTCATATGTCTTGGACCCGTCGCACATATCGATCATTCCAGATCGCCGTCGTCGCCGAGCAGATCGATGGCAAATTCATCGTCACCGTCCTCCTCGCTGCCCTCCTCCTCGGGTGCGACCAGCGAAGGCGAGCGCTGGCTGATGGCCATAATCTGATCCTTGAGGTCCTTCATCAGCTCGGGATTGGCCTGCAGCAGCTTGCGGCAGTTTTCCTTACCCTGCGCCATGCGCTCACCGCGATAGGAGAACCACGAGCCGCTCTTTTGCACCAGCTCAAGACGCACAGCCAGGTCGAACACCTCGCTCTCCTGCGAGATGCCCTTGCCAAAGATCAGGTCAAACTCGGCAAAGCGGAAGGGAGGCGCCAGCTTGTTCTTGACGACCTTGGCGCGCACACGGTTACCGTAGGGCGTGTCGCCGTCCTTGAGCTGCTCCAGCTTGCGCACGTCCAGACGAACCGACGCATAGAACTTGAGCGCACGACCGCCGGGCGTGGTCTCGGGATTTCCGTACATAACACCGACCTTCTCGCGCAGCTGGTTGATGAAAACCACCGTCGCGTGCGACTTGGAAACGACAGCCGCCAGCTTTCTCATGGCCTGGGACATCAGTCTTGCCTGCACGCCGACCGTTGCCGCGCCCATATCACCCTCGATCTCCTGACGAGGCGTCAGCGCTGCCACCGAGTCAACGATGACCACGTCAATCGCACCGGTGCGGCAAAGAGCCTCGGTAATTTCCAGCGCATCCTCGCCGCAGTCAGGCTGCGAAACGAGAAGCGAATCAATATCGACACCCAGAGCCTTGGCATACATGGGATCCAGCGCGTGCTCCACGTCGATAAACGCAGCCTCGCCGCCCATCTTCTGTGCCTCGGCAACAATGTGCAAGGCAACCGTCGTTTTACCGGAGGACTCGGGACCGTAGATCTCAACGATACGGCCGCGCGGCACGCCGCCGATGCCAAGCGCCAAATCAAGCCCCAGCGAGCCGGTGGAAATGTGCTGCACCTCCATATTGACGTTCTCTCCCAGCTTCATGATCGATCCTGCGCCGAATTCGCGCTCGATCTGCGCCATGGCAGTTTTGATTGCCTTTGCGCGCTCCTCTTTATCCGAAAGGACGCTGACCGCCCCGGTTGCTGCAGATTTTTTGGTTGCACTCTTCATAATACTGTTTCCTTTCAACCCGTTCAATTTTGCCGTTTCGCGGCTTTCTGTGCTTATTATACCTCATTTCTTTCGTTTTGTCAATAGGAAATTTCCAAGTTTCGAAATTTATTTTCAGTTTAGTTCCGTTTTTGGAATTATGGCAAAAATATTTATGAACAAATTGTAAACGAGCGCCCTTAAAAACAAAGACGCTCGTTTGATATTATTGGTGGCGCATCAATACGCCGTCATACATTCCTCTGTGATCTCAAACTGCAGCGTTCTCGCCTCACCGTCACGCTCAACGCTCAGCGAAACCGTGTCACCCACGCGAGCATACAGCATAGCATCAATGACGTGATGCATTTTGGTCACCTCGGTCTTTTGAGAACCGACCGTGATCGAACGAACAACGTCGTCCACCGCAAGAAGACCGTCCGCCAGTGACTCCGCCGTCACCGCGGCAACCTTGACCGTCTCGATCAGTCTGACGGCGCCACTTGCCTCATCGTATTGCATATCCACGCTGGCCGTCTGCAGCGATACACCCAGCATCGCGCGCATGACGGTGCGAACGTCAGTACCGTAGCAATGATCGATAATATTGTCCGCCACGCCGCGCACAATGGCAATCGGAATGGCAAAGCCGATATTTTCGACGCTGCTGCTGACCAGCTTGGCGTTGACCACGCCGATCAATTCACCCTGAGCGTTGTACAAGCCGCCACCGGAGTTACCCGAGTTGATGGGCGTATCCACGCGGATGGTGCGATACGTCACCTGCGTTGCCTCGTCGGCCGCCGTCATGGTCAGATATTCGGAGACCACACTGACAATGCCGCTGGTCACCGAAAGACCGCCGCCCTCCGGGTTGCCGACCGCGATGGCGATCTGACCGGGCAGCAGCGCATCCGCATCGCCAAGCGTGACTGCCGTGGCGCAGCTCTTGTCCAGAATTTCGCTGTCGTCCACGCGCAGCACCGCGATATCGTAATACATCGAGCCACCCACGTAGGTCGCGGCAATGGCCTGCTCGGTGCCCGTCATGCCGTACAGATACACCTTGATATTGTCGCTGATGCCGTCCTCTGCCAGGCTGTCCGCACTATATACCACGTGGTAATTAGTAATAATGAAGGCATCATCACCCGACATTTGGTAAATGATACCCGAGCCCTGTGAGGTATAGGTATATTTCTGGGTCTGCGGCTGTTGTCCCCACCAAAGGCCACCGCTGACCGTCTGCGCCGTGTGCTCGCAGGAAATGCTCACCGTGCTGCGCAGCGCTTTGGAGGCTGCCACGCTGATATCCGCGCCGCCCTGCACCTCGATGGTGGTATTGTAAGTATCGCCACCGCTTACCGGTGCCGACGCATCCTGACCGTCCTGGCCATCCGTGCCGTCCTCGCCATCCTGACCGTCTTTTCCGTCCTTGCCGTCGACGCCATCCTTGCCGTCGATGCCGTCTTTACCATCGACACCGTCCTTGCCGTCAGCACCGTCCTTGCCGTCAGCGCCATCCGCGCCCTCCAGGCTCTCCAGCCATTCGCTCTCGCTGCCGACAAATCCGTTCTCCACGGCAATGTCGTATGCGCTCTTTCCCTGCCCCTCGTGGATATTGATGGTACACGAGCCAAGGCAGACACACAGCGCCAAAAGTGCAGAAACGAGCGCCAGGTGGCGCGCCGTCCGGCGGCTCTTTCGATGTTCCTTATGTATCGGATTGATTTTCATGATCATTCTCCTTCTTTTTTCTGAATCGCGCACATGCGCCTTGATGCTCTTATGATATCACACCTCGGTGAACGTTTTGTGATGATGGCAGCACCCTTGCGCAAAAAAATTTGTTTTTTTACGGAAAGGCGTGTGCACACAAAAAATTTTGTCGGGCGCTTGCATTCTACCTGCTTTTGTGATATAATAATGATATCAATTATTAAAAAAGGAGCATCGCCGTGGAACAGAATAACCGCCCCCCTGTGCATTGGAACCGCACTGAGGTATCCTCGCATATGGTTCCCTTCTTACGCCTCGGCGACGCTATGCGCGACGAGCGCACCGAGGATGATACCCTGTCATCGCTCAAAAGAATTGCCTGGACGTCGCTGAGCGCCGATCCGATGGCCTACCGCCAGCTTTCCCGCGTCTATCACCGCGCCGACGACGAGACCTATCACCGTTGGTTCGGTGGCATCGACTGCGACGACGCGCTGCTGCAGGCCGCCTTTTCTCTGATCGACCGCGCGCTGGAGCACCTCGCGCCCGCCGTCGTCAGACCCGGCGAGCAAACTTCCGAAAACGACGCGCCGCCAAGCCTTGGTGCCTCTCCCGAGCAAGTGCTGCAGCGGAATGAAAGCTTGACCGAGGACACCGCCTTCCGCAAAATGTTCCGCATCAGCCGCACTTATACGGACGAGCAAAGCGGAAAGATCCGCGTGCGCCGTATCGATCTGCTGGTTCCCTTCGTTGAGCTTTGCCGTACGACCGATGCTGCGCGCCATCATCAATGCGAACAGCATTGCCGCAGCGCCGTGCGCATGCATCTTTCCGACTATATGCACGCGCTTGCCTACTATCGCGAGCATTATTCCGATCAACGCGCCGCCGCTGCCCTTCTGCCCGAGACACACGCCTGCATGCAGTGCCTGGAGCATATGATCGCACGCTGTGACTACGAGCAGCGCCTCTCGGAGCAAAAGGCCTCACTGCAGTATGAGCGCGGAGGGCTCGGCTGGTTCGGCAAAACGCGAAAACGCGAGATCGACCGCGAACTGCGCGATCTCTCCATCAGCGAGCTGCAAATGGCAATTGAGGACGAGAAAGCCCGATTGCAAGGCGCTGTCGAGCCACTGGAGGCTAAGCTTGAGGCGCTGGAAACCGAGCTTGCTGCAGCACCTCTGACCGCCTTTGCCCGAAAAAAGGAGCTCAAAGCCGCCATCGCACAGCTCAACGAGCAGCTGAAAGCCATTCAAAATCAAACCAATCTTGCTGCGCTTGACGCCCGGCTGCGCGCGCTGCAAGCCAAACAAAATAAAAAGCGCTAATCCTGAGCGCACACGAAAGAAGGAATTCACCCCGCCATGATCGCCAATTATCACACCCACACCACCCGCTGCCATCACGCCAGCGGCAACGAAGAGGATTTTGTCCTGCGCGCCATCGAAAACGGTCTGCAGATCTTCGGATTTTCCGATCACGTCCCCATGCCCTTCCCCGACGGACATCAATCCGGCTTCCGCGTTTTCCGGGAGGAGCTGGAGGATTACGTCCGCACCGTCGAGCAGCTGCGCGAAAAGTACGCCGATCGCATCCGCATTCTTTTAGGCTTTGAAGCCGAATATTATCCCGCGCTGTTTGAGGACATGCTGACTATGCTCGCGCCGTACGACTACGATTATCTGATCATGGGGCAGCACTTTGTCGGCAACGAGGACGGCGGCTACTCCGGTACACCCTCGGACGATCCCGCGCGTCTTGCGCAGTACGTCGATCAGGTCATCGCAGGACTTGCCAGTGGTAAATTCACCTACCTGGCGCACCCCGATCTGCTGAATTTCACCGGCAGCGACGAGATATACGAGCAGCACATGGAGCGTCTCTGCCGCGCTTGCCTTGACATGAATATTCCGCTGGAGGTCAATCTGCTCGGCGTGGAGGATCACCGGCACTATCCCAGCGACCGTTTTTTCCGCATTGTCGGTCGCGTCGGTAATCCCGTCGTCATCGGTTGTGACGCGCACCACCTGCACGCCGTTGCCAACGCCGACATTCTCGCACAGGGCGAAGAATTCTGCGCCCGCCACGGTCTGCACGTCCTTGAAACCGTTCCGCTGCGAAATCCTAAAGCATAAAACACGGGCTGTCCCACTCTTGTGAGACAGCCCATTTCTTATGTTCAGAGTGACAGATTACCAGTAGGTGCTTGCCAGCTCGTTCAGATCGTCCATAGACGTCTTCAGACGGTCTCTCCACTCGCCCATGAAGGACGCGATGTCCGTGCCACCCGTGTGAGTGAAGCGGAGCACCTTATCGGAGAAGCCGTTGGGGTCGTAAACCAGACCCAGATCGTAGGTACGGTTGGAGAAGATCAGGTCGAGCATACGGCGGGACTCTTCGTCACGCGTGCCTCTACCCTGGATAACAACCTCGTAGAAGTCGCTGTAGATGTTATAGTAGGAGTAGTAGCCCATAACCTCCAGCGCTGCGCCGATGGCCTCGGGATTGTCAGCCGTATTGAAAACGGCGATCAGAGAGTCGTGATAGTTGTTTACACGGCTGTAGTACTGATCCTGGCTCTCGTCGTACATCGGCATGGGAAGGATACCGTAAGCGGACTCCATCTCACGGAAGCCGTTGCAGGACTTAGCCATACCCTGGCTGAACAGGCTCTGGTCGTTCTTGAAGGACGGCTGATCCTGAACCTCGTTACGGGTCAGCCAGCTGTTCCAGAAGAAGTCCTGATACATGACCTCCTCCAGAATGGTGGTCATGACGTCAATGGTCTCCTCGTCGTTGCCGTAGCTGTAGTAATACTCGTCGTCGGCATTGCGGGTGATCAGCTTCATGCCGGCAGCAGCGTACAGGTCCAGCACAAGGTCGTCGCCGTTGGCAAAGCCAAAGGTGTCGTACTGGTCGCGCTGGTCGTTACCATCATCGGCATACGCCATCTCTGCGTACTCCGCCATAGCCTCAATGGTCCACTCGCCGTTGTCCACCAGCTCGTACAAATTGTCCAGACCCAAAGCATCAGCCATGGGAATGTTGTAGAAAATCATCGAGGTAGCGCCCTTATCCAGGATCAGCAGGTCGGAGGCAGCCATCTCGACGAAATCGCCGATCGCCAGCTCCTCGATCGACTCCTGAACCCACCAGGGCTTGTCAAAGTCCAGATTGGGCAGAACAGCCAGGTCAAGGAAGTAGTTTCTTCCCATAACGCTCTGTGCGTTGTAGCTGAAATCGACAAAGACCTGATACTCGTTGCTGCCGGAGGACAGAAGCGTGGTAACAGTCTGCGCGATCTTCGGGTGATCGACAAAGCTGTTGGTCAGGGAGATACCGTAGTTCTCCTTGAGCCAGCCGGTACGGTCAAGAATATCGTCCGCGATGATATCACCGATCTGGGTGGTAACACCGTCATCCGGGCAGATCTCGTTCCAGGGGCACCAGGACTTGGGGTCGTCGCCGACCTTCCAGTGCATCACGTTGACGGTATAGTTGTAATCCATAACCTCAACGTCGGGAAGGATTTCTTCTTCCTTTTCTTCCTCCTCGCCCTTACCGGGATTATCCACAGTGGGATCGTCTGTCTCATCCTGCTTGTCATCGGGGTCAGCACAGGCAAAAAGGCCAAAGCACATCACCAAGGACAAAAGAATGAGCAGCGCTCTTGTCAGCGTGTTTTTCATGTTTTTCTCCTTTTCAGGGGAACTCCCCTGCATTTATAATATCCTTTTTATTATATCAAATATTTTCCACCTTGTCAATAGGGGCATCAAAAAAAGTAAGGCATAACGAAAAAGCTGCAGAATTGTATAATGTATATTTATAGCAAAAATGCTTGACAATCCCACCGAGATATGCTATACTAAATATGAAAGGCAAGCCTTTGCCCAACGGTACGTAGAAAGGAGACGCGTCATGAACAAAGCATGCATCAGCGCCAATCCCTTGTGCCGTATTGTAGAAACTCCCACCCTGAAAATTTGGAGAGGGAGACTCAAAATCAACACGTAACGCGCACAAGCCTGAAAAAATCGGGATTTGTGCGTTTTTCATTTGGAGCATTTATGAAACATTGAAATTCAGGAGGTCCAGATGCAAAAATTTCGTTTCCTACTTATCGCCCTCGCACTCTGCCTGCTGCTCCCCTCCTGTGCGACGACGCGGGATCTCCCGCCCGACATGGTAATCACGCCGTCCGAGAAGGTTGTGAATCCTTCCAATGAGAACAATCAGCCAAAGGCTGGATATCGTGAAATCGTGCGTGCGGATACGATTAGCAGCGCCGGAGCAGGGGTGGTTTGGAATAATTTGGTTTTCACATCAAGTAGAATCATAAATTTAGAAACGGGTGAAGCAATTTCCGTATGCAGCGACCCACTGTGTGATCATCATACAGACGGCTGTGCCAAAAAAGTTCTGATGGGTGCCAGTAACATATTGCTTTCGACGGCCTCACCACAAGATGATTTGGTCTTATACATTTTCAATGATGAGATAAATGTTTTTTCTGATAAAACACTCACCCAAAATTATCAAGTGCTTCGCTACCATTTTCACACTGGAGATGTGACTGTTTTGGCAGAAAATTTGCCGGGAGATACTTTTTTTCTTGGCATAGACCCTTTGACCGACATTATGTTTTTCGAGCAGAGACTGGTCAATGATGCCGGTAAGACCGAATATTTCCTTTACATTCTGAATGGAAAAACAGGCGTGTTGGATATTCTCCCTACGCCAAATATGCTGCTTTCAGCAAGGTACGTAGTTGATGACACGGTGTATTGCTTGGACTCTATAAGCGGTGAGTATTATTGCATAAATCTGTCGCACGACGAGCTTGTCATTCAAAAAGCGGACACGGTCAAAGAATACGGCAATTATCGGTATTACCGCGAAAACATTGTAGAGGAAAAGATCTTCATTCCCGATGAGCTGCTGCCCCTTTGTGAGAAGTACGGCGTTGAGCCTTATCGAGTCTTTACCAAGTTCGATATGTACCGCGTCAAGATTGGAGAGGAGAATGCCGAGCCCGAGCTTGTGGCGCAGAACATACTTGACGGAGGTAGAGTCGGAGATTATTTTTACTACTATGAGTTTGCACCGCAGCATGTAATCAGTTATTTCATAGATTACTATGCTGATGAAAAAGGAGCAAGGCATTTCTTAAAATACTCTCTTGATGATCCCGACGTGCCTCAAAGCGCTCACTTGGTCAACGAGTTCAATGAATATTACGTGCCTATCCACATTTTAGATATTGCAACGTTGCAGGAGGTCACGGTCATCGAGTCGGAGCAGTATTGGGTTGACCCGATGTATGATTTTCGGCTAGTGGGCGACGGTGTGTTTGTAACGTGGCAAGAGCGCGACCCTCTGACATATTTGAATAAGATGACCAATGGTTATACACCCAAGAGGATTTTCGGCTATCTCTATTTCAACAAGCCCCTCTTGGATGAAACGGATCTAGTCACATTCGATCTATCGATGTCGGGATTTTAGTACCCGCAGAAGAGTTGCGAAAGGAGACCTATATGCGAAAAATAGCTTTACTTCTCGTTATCCTTTTATTATGTGCGCTGATCCCGTCTTGCACATCTGTTCCCGAACAGCCCACTTCAGGTAAAGAGATTGGAGAAGTTGAAGATAGTTATCGCAGAATGATCTATACGCAGCCGTTGAGTCCCGGTAGAGGTGGAGCGTTTTTTAACAATTTACTTTATACGTCCATGGGAACAGTGATAAATCTTGCTGCGCGAGAGATGTTTGTCGCATGCAGCGATCCCTTATGCAATCACAGCGAGTGGACCTGTGCCACGGTTGCTTTGAAATCATCCAATGGTATATTGATCTCACCGAACTCTGCACCGGATGATCTGGTATTTTATCTGGGAGAGCGTCAGTTCGTTGGCATTGATGAAGACCGTCATGTTACGTTTAATCATCGAATACTCCGATATCATTTCTACACCGGAGATCTGTCGGTGTTGGCTGAAAATCTGCCGAGTGAACCCAGTAGCTTTTGTATCGACCCGTGGACGGAGAACCTGTTTTTTCAGCAACGCGTGGTCAACGAAGCGGGAGAGACCGAGGCGTCCCTGTATATCCTGAACGGAAAGACCGGAAAGCTGGAGATTATTCCCACGCCCAATATATACCCCTCTGTCAGGTGTTCTATCGGAGACGTGGTATACTTTACAGACCCTAGAGACGGAATGTATTACAGCGTCGATCTTTCGCAAAAGGAGCGTGTCGTTATGGAGGCGGAGGAACCGGTAATCGACGACACTTACCGATTTTACGAGGATAATCCCACAGAGGTGCAAGTTCCCGTTCCCGACGAGCTGCTGCCGCTTTGCGAAGAATACGGTAAGAAGCCGTACAAAACCTATACAAAACACGATCTGTACCGCGTGAAGAAAGGGGATAAAAACGCGACGCCCGAGCTTGTGGCAAAAGATATCAGTTACTTCGGGTACAACGATGACTACGTTTTCTATTGCGAATTCGACCCGAAATACGTGATCGCTTATTATTTAACGCTCTACCATGACGAGCGAGGCGTACGCCAATACCAAACGTATCCGCTGGAAACTGTCGACGTACCCCAAAACGCCGATCTCGTCATCGACTTCGAAGAATATTACGCACCGATCCACGTTTTGGATGCCAAAACGTTGGAGGAGGTCGCAGTCATTGCATCCGAAGGGTATTATATCCAACCGCAGTCCGATCTGGAACTTGTGAATGACGGTATATTTGTTACGTGGAAATATCTTGACCCACAGATGTATCTGCGAAGGCTGACCGGCGGCAGCGATGAAGTTCAGAAAACCTTCGGATATCTGTATTTCGATAAGCATGATCTGACGTATGAGGATACGGTCGTATTTAGGCTGTCGGAGGATGAGCATTAACCCATACGCGCCACACCATCTCGGTGTGGCGCTCTTTTGCGCGTTGCGCCTCTGCCACCGCCTGCCGCTCTCACGGCACAGTATAGCTCGGTTTTTGCAATCTTTTCCCAAAACATCTTGACAAACCCGCCAAATCATGGT
>JAFTSR010000292.1 GCA_017467225.1 Clostridia bacterium
GCCTCGCTGCCACGGGTATCAACCACACGGGTTGCGCCGCGCGGAACCGCCTTACCCTCGGTCTGTACGCGAATGGTCGCCTGCGGCCGGAAGGTCTCCTTGAAGCCGCCGACCTGCTGGCCGTAGTCGCGGTCCTTATCGAAGCCGCCACCCATACCGCCGCCGCGGTTATCCTTCTTGGGTGCGCCGCCCATCGGCTTGCCGCCACCCATCGAGGGCTTTGTGCCGAAGCGATCGTTCATCGGACGGTCGCCGCCCATGGGACGGTCGCCCATCGGTCTTTGACCCATCGGGCGGTCGCCTGCGGGACGGTCACCCATCGGACGGTCGCCTGTCGGGCGCTGGGGTCTCTGACCCTGTGCGCCGTCGCCCTGCGGACGCGTGTTCATAGGACGGTCAGAGCTGCGCTCGAACGGCTTGCCGCCCGGCACGGCAGGACGTGCACCCTGCTGCTGGGGACGGTTATCGGCAGGACGTGCACCGGGCACGCTCTGCTGCGGACGAGTGCTCTGCTGGCGGTTATCTCTGTTATCGCGATTGTCACGGCTGTCGCGGTTGTCACGACGAGCCTCGCGCTCGGGAGCCGCCTTGGTCTCCGGACGCTTATCCTGCGCAGGAGCCGCTTTAACCTCGGGCTTGGTCTCTGCCTTGGGCTCCACCTTGACCTCGGGCTTTGCCTCAGGCTTAGGCTCGACCTTAGGCTCCACCTTGACCTCGGGTTTTGCCTCGGTCTTGGGCTCGGTCTTGGGCTCAGCCTTGACCTCAGACTTTACCTCAGCCTTTGTCTCAGTCTTGGGCTCTGCCTTAACCTCGGGCTTTGCCTCTACCTTGGGCTGGGCCTTGGGAGCCGCCTCAGCCTTGGTCTCCTTGACAGGAGCCTGGGCAGGCTGCGACTTGACCTCGGGAGCCTTGGGCTGCGGCGCAGCGGGAGTAGCCGGCGCGCTCTCCGGCTGTTTCTTGGAGGGAATGCAGGTCACTCCGTCCAGGTAGTCCTCAATATTGGTGATCTGATGAGAGCGAGTCAGCGTTTCAAACAGAACGTCAAACTCCTGGGGCTCCAACGTACGCTGGGTCTTGACCTCGATACCGTGGTCAGTCAGAATATCGGAAAGATCCTTACTCTTCATACCCAGATCCTTTGCCATCTTGTTTACTTTGAACTGCGGGTTAATTGCCATGTGTGACCGTGCAACCTTTCTTCTTATAGCGTTTGTTTTGCAATGGATTACTTTTGTTCGGGCGCGATGGGTGCGCCTGCGGTCGCCTTGGTATAGGCGTCACCGATCAGGCGGCAAAAATTTTCATCGGTCAGCGCCACCGCGCCAAGGCCGGCCGATTTGCCCACCGTGTGAGCAAGTGTTACGGTATCAACGGGGAGAACAAGCAGCTGCACCTCATAATACGTGCATTTGTCCTGCAACCGTTTTCTTGTATTCTCGGAGACGTCCTGTGCCATGAGCACCAGTCTCGGCTTTCCTTTAGTCCGCATCGCATCGCAGATCATCGGAACACCCAAAATCAGCGCTCTTGCGCGGGCGCATAACCCCAGCGCGCGCAGCAGCGGCGACACAGCACCGCTCATGACTGCTCTCCCAGTGCTGCATCCAGCAGCATTTCTTTTTCCATTTCGTCATAAAGCTCGGGGGGGATGGTCACGCCCAGCGTGCTCTCCACGCGCCCGGACTTCCGGACGCGCCGCAGACATTTGACGTCACGGCAAAGGTAAGCACCGCGGCCGGATTTTCTGCCGGTGAAATCCAGGGAGATTTCTCCTTCCGGCGAGCGAACGACGCGCAGCAGCTCGACCTTGGGCTTATGCTCATTGCACCCCAGGCACTGCCGCATGGGGATTTTTTTCACCTTGGGCTGTACTGCCTTGGCAGCCATTCTTCTCCCTCCGTTTCGATAGATTTATACTTTTGAATTACTCCGTCTTGATATCGACCTTGTGACCGGTCAGGCGGGCAACCAGGCGAGCATTCTGACCCTGGCGGCCGATGGCCAGCGACTGCTGATCGGGAGAGACGATGACCTTGCAGGCTCTCTCACCCGTCATCTCGACGCTGATAACCTTGGCAGGCTGCAGAGCCGAGGCGATGTACTTGACGGGATCCTCGTCGTACTGCACGACGTCGACCTTCTCGCCGCGCAGCTCGTCGATGATGCTGGCGATACGCATACCGTGGTTACCGATACAAGCGCCGACGGGATCAACACCGGGGTCACGGGACTCGACGGAAATCTTGGTTCTGGAGCCGGCCTCCCGGGCAATACCCTTGACAAGGACGGTACCGTCCACGATCTCAGGAATCTCCAGCTCGAACATGCGGCGAACCAGGCCGGCATGCGAACGGGACAGGGTGACCAGAGGACCGCGGGACTCGCGATTGACCTCGCAAACGTACACCTTGACGCGATCACCGACGTGGAAAATCTCGCCGGGGATCTGCTCATTCTTGGGCAGCACAACGGTGCTGGTGCCGGTTTCCAGAATAGCCGCGCCGGTCTCGCTGTCGACCTTGAGCACGGTAGCGGTAATGATTTCTTCTTTCTTATTCTCGTAGGCGCGCTGCATTGCCAGTCTCTCACCCTCGCGGATGCCCTGGATGATAACGCTCTTAGCGGCAACGGCACTCAGACGACGCACGTTCTTGGTCTTGACCTCGGACTCGACCACCGAGCCGATGTCGTATCTCTTGCTGATCGCCTTGGCATCTGCCAGGGAAATCTCGCATTCAGGATCGGTGACCTCCTCGACGACGTTCTTTTGCTGATACACCTTTACGTCCTTTTTGGTGGGATTGATATCCACGCGAAGCAACACATTGGGGCCAAATTCCTTTTTGTAGGCTGCCAGAAGGGCCGCCTCGATCTTCTCGTACATATACTCGGGATCGATGCCCTTTTCCTTTTGCAGCAGCTCCAGCGCGTTAAAAAACTCTGTGTTCATGGTTTTGTCCTTCCTTCAAATCACAATATCCGAGCGGGTATCTTACTGACCCGACGTAAAATCATACACGGTGCAAAGACGGCTGATGGCTGCATGCGGCAGCACGATCTCCTCGTCCTCATTGATAGCGATATGGACGTTCTTTTCCTCGTCCATACCAAGCAGCACGCCCTTGACGGAGCGGGTGCCGTTCACCGGCGCGAACAGCTTTGCCTCCACATCCCAGCCATAGCAGGCATCAATGTGCTCCGGGGTCTTGAGCTCGCGCTCAATACCGGGAGAGCTGATCTCCAGGTGGTAGGCGTCCGAGATGGGGTCAGCCTCGTCCAAAATCGGGTCGATCGCGCGACTGAACGCTTCGCAATCATCCAGCGTAATGCCGTTCTCGCTGTCCAGCGTGATCCGCAGATAATAATCCGCGCCCTCGCGCACATATTCCACGTCCCAAAGCTCGTAGCCCATGCGATCGGCCAGCGGCTGCGCCAGCTCACGAACGACGGCGGCAACGCCACCTTTCTTGTTTGCCATAGATTCCGGATCTCCTTTTCTCGACCTTTGCGCGGCCGTTTTGCCCTTTTGCCGTTTTTTTGTGGCAAAGGAAAAGTGGATTCGTTTGAACCCACTCGCGACCTACGTTTCTACACTAACATTATACCATGTTTTTTCTTGTTTTGCAAGTGTTTTTTCAAAATTTTCTTTACTTTTTTCAAATTTTTTCGAAAAATATGCGAAGATTAAATGAAAATTTCGAAAATTAACGCTACAGTTGTTTACAAATCCAAAAAAATATGGTATACTGTTATAATCGGAGTGCTGTGCCGTGACGCAGCACCAAAAAGGAGAACCCTTTCTATGAATTATCCCCCCTTGCCCAATCTTCGCGTCAAGGTGGTCACCGAAAAAAATCCCTGGGAGGATCCCGCCTCCCTTCCCGTCATGCCCGGCGCAGGCGCGTTTCTGATGTGCCTTGTCTGCCTTGTCAGCGCCGTTTACCCGGTGCTGATGGCATCGCGTCCCTCGCTTTGGTGGCTGCCACTCGCGCTTTTGTCTATACTGTATCTGCGCATCAACCACACGCCGTACGGCTGGTTTCTCCTGGCCGTTGCCTTTCTCGGCGGCACACTTGTGGGTGGTCCGTCGTTTGGCTCGGCGCTGGTCTGTCTGATCTCCACCGTGGTCATCACGGCGCTGCTGCACACCACCACCCGCCATCCGCTGCTCGTCTGTCTGCCCATCGTTGCCTATGCCGCAGCCTGCCTGATCAGCCGTGATCCGCTGCTCTCACTGCTCGCGCTGCCGGCCTTTCCGGCTGCATACGTGCTCGGGCGCAGCATCATGAAAAACGAAGGCCGCGTGGCATCCATCAGCGCTTGCGCCATCATGCTTGGCACGGTCTTTCTGCTGTTCGCCGCCATACTGTGGCGCGTCTCGGGTGCTGAAATGTCGCCCGACGCGCTGGCCGCTTACTTTGGCAGGCTGCACGAGGAAATCCTGAACACCGCGCTGACCGATCCGGATTTCAAGACCGTTCTTTCTCTGCTTGACACGACCGAGGTGCCGCTGGCCGATCTGCTCTCACAGACGCTGACGCTGCTGCTCCTGCTGACACCCGCCATACTGATGGTGCTTTTGATGGCCATCGCCTACGCCGCGCAGTATCTGTGCGTCATGAGCTACGGTGCTTTGGGCATGAAACAGCTTTGCACGCTGGTCTCCCGCCGCTTTATCATGAGCATTCTGTCGGCGGTTCTGTTCATCGTTTGCTCGATCGCGGCGCTGTTTCCTGCCGATCGCGTTACCATGCTTCTGGCGCTGGCCAACAATCTGTGGCTGCTGCTGTTCCCCGGCATGCTGATCGTCGGCTTCTGGTCGCTGTATGCCTCCTTCCGCGCGCGTCCTGCGCCGCTGATGTTGGTTCTGGCGCTGATAGCAGCTGTGCTGATGCCCTCTATTTTGCTGATCTTTGTGGCGCTGAGTGGCGCGACGACCACTCTGACCCGTCCGCTGCTTCTGCGCATGGCTGCCTTGATGCAGGCCGAGGGCGACAAGGGCAGCGACTCGGATCAAAGCGACAACGACCGCACCCCGTAATTTCGCACTTCCCTGACCGACCGTGATCGGTCGGCGGCAGATATATCGACACCAAAGGAGAAACCCTCCATGCAAAACAAACGAAAAGATGAATTTTATTCGGATGCGCTACTCCCCTTAGGCATCTGTGCCGGCGGTGGCACGCTGTTTTTGGCGCTTTTGTGCATTCTCAGCCGCAGCCTGCCCTTTGAGGACCTGCGCGCCATCAGCACGCTGGTGCTGGCCATCTATCTGCTCCTGTGCGGCGGCGTGATCGCGCTGTATCTGCTGCGTTACCGCCGTATGCGGAGCATTGCCGAGGAGGCCGAACAGTTCAACACCGAAATCTACGACGTATTCAAATACATCGCCGATCTTCCCTACGCGGTGGTGGACTCCAAGGGCAACGTCAAGGCCATCAACAGCGCCATGCAGTCCATTCTCGGCCTGTCCTCGCCGCTGTTCAACGCGCCGCTTCGCACCTTCTGCGATGTCTCGGTCGCGGAGCTGTCCAACCTTGCCATCCGCGCGTCCGAGGAATCCCGCCGTCGCGCCGTTGACCGCGAGGGCAATCTGGACACCGAGGCGCACACCGACACCTACCGCATCGGCGACCGCAGCTACGAGCTGTTCCCCTATCCGCTGCGTGCCCGCGGCAAGGAGTATTATCTGGTATATTTCCGCGACATTTCCGATTTTGTCGATCTGCGCACAAAGCTGCAGCGTGAAGCTCCCATCGTTGCCTACATTGTGCTGGACAACCTGCAGGAGCTGGCGCAGTACGTGCGTGTCAGCTACCGCTCCGCCGCTAACGAGCTGGAGACCATTTTGCAGGACTGGGCTGCTGAAATGGGCGGACTGCTCCGCGAATACGACCGCGACAAATATCTGCTGCTCTTCTCCGCTGCCTCTCTGCAGCGCTGTATTGAAGACAACTTCAATATTCTGGAGCGCGTCCGCAACGTGCGTCTGGGTGACAACAGCTACCCTGTGACCATTTCGATGGGCATTGCCGCCACCGGCAACACCTTCCACGAGTGCGAGACGATTGCCAGCGCGGCGCTTGACGTGGCGCTGCAGCGCGGCGGCGACCAGGTGGTTGTCAGACGCGCCGACGGCATTACGGTCTACGGTGGTCAGGTCAAACTGCTGCAGAGCAACACCTCCATCATTTCCCGTGTCAACTCCAATCAGCTGTGTGCTTTGGCTGCCAACGCCGGCAACGTGCTGATCATGGCGCATAAAAATCCCGACTACGACGCCATCGGCGCCTGCGTCGGTGCGGCTCGTCTGGCGCTGTGTGCGCGCGGCGACCGCGATTCCTCCGACGTACGCATCGTCACCGATCTGCGCGGCGACTCCTTCGCCATCTGCCGCGAGCAGCTGGACGGTCTTTCGATGTACGACGACATGTTTGTCGACTCGATCACCGGTCTTGACATGGTTCGCGCTGACACGCTTCTGGTCATGGTCGACGTCAACAACATCAACATTGTGGAGTCGCCCGACATCGCGCGCAACGTGGCAAGCATTGCCATCATCGACCACCACAGACAGTTTGAGGTATTTGAATTTGCGCCCGTTCTCAGCTATATTCACACCACGGCATCCTCGGCCAGCGAGCTGATCACCGAGATGCTGGAGCAGAGCCCGTACGCAGAGGAGCTTCTCAAGGAGGAGGCAACGCTGCTGCTCTCCGGTATCATGCTGGATACCAAAAACTTTACGCATTCCACCGGTGCGCAGACCTTCTCGGCCGTGCATTATCTGTACGAACGCGGCGCGCACACCAACGTTACCCGTTCCTTCTTCTACGATTCTCCCCAGGAGCTGCGCACCTCGGGTCTGTTCGGTGCCAATGCCACCGTCTATCGCCGCCGCATTGCCATCACCTGGATCGACAGCAAAAACATGGGCGACGATCACACCAATCCCCGTATCGCAGCCTCCAAGGCGGCTGACAAGCTGCTGGCTGTCCGCGGCATCGACGCTTCCTTTGCACTGATCAAGATCGACAACACCGTCAGCATCTCCGCACGCTCGGGCGACCGCATCAACGTGCAGCTGATCATGGAAAAGCTGGGTGGCGGCGGTCACTTCGATATGGCCGGCGCACAGATCAGCGGCACCAATCTCCAGCAGGCATGCGAGCAGCTTAAGGTCGCCATCGACGAATACCTCGCCGCACAGCAGGAAATCAAGAAGGCGAATTGAGAGAGGGGATTGCCTTCGGCGACCAAGGGGACTTTTTGAAAAAAGTCCCCTTGGAACCCCAAAAACTTTAAAAAATTGTTTGCTAAATTTGTTGCTTCAGCGGCTATGCCCGAACGACTGCAACGTATCCATGGGGCCCCCACCCCATTTGATGGGTTAAAAATTTGTTTCGCGTTGTAACGGGCTGTCGAAGGCGCCAGCCCCTACCGAGTTGAGTTTTCTTTCCGTAGAAATCCCCTCACTTTTCGCCGTTTTTTTGAAACGGCGAAAGCAAAATTTCCTCA
>JAFTSR010000015.1 GCA_017467225.1 Clostridia bacterium
CGCCACGGCATTTTCAAAACCGGCAGCGTGCAGCGCAATGACGTCCATATAGCCCTCGCAAAGAATCATGTATTCTTCGGCATGGCTGCGCGCATAATTGAGCGCGAACAGATTGCGGCTTTTCTTAAAAGCGGGCGTATCGGAGGAGTTGAGATACTTCGGCTTGGAGTCATCCATCACGCGGCCGCCAAAGGCAATGATATTTCCCGAGGTATCAATGATCGGGAACATCACGCGGTTGCGAAAGTAATCGTACGCGCGACCGGTCTTCTGGCTTTTACCGCACAGAAACGCCGTGACCAGCTCTTCGTCGGTATATCCGAGCTTGTGCATATGGTCGGTCAGCATGCCGAAGGTTGCCGGCGCGTAGCCGAGACCAAAGTGCTTGATGGTCGCGCTATCCAGTCGCCGCTTCTCGGCAAGGTAACGCATCGCCTCCCCACCGATGGCGGGATCGAACAGGCATTGCCGGAAAAACTTTGCCGCAGCCAGGTTCATGTCGCACACGCGACGGCGGGTCAGCTCGTTTTTCTGCCCCGGGCGGTTGCCGTCCTGCGGAATTTCAATACCGGCACGCTGTGCCAAGAATTCCACAGCACCGACGTAGTCCAGATGCTCGGCGCGCATGATAAAGGTGATTACGTCGCCGCCCGCGCTGCATCCGAAGCAATAAAAGCTTTGCGTATTGGGAAAGACGGTAAACGACGGACTTTTCTCGCTGTGAAAGGGACACAGTCCGTTCATATTGGAGCCGGCGCGCTTGAGCGAAACGTAAGAGGAAATTACCTGCTCAATATCGCTGCGGGCGACGATATCTTCAATGACTTCTCTTGGGATCATATGTGTCCTCCTTTCAAAAAGCGGTCAGTAATTGTGAAAATCAGTTTCTGCCGCGCCACACGTTGGGAACGTAAAGCGAGCGGTAGGTTTCAATCGCATAGCGATCGGTCATGCCGGAGAGAAAATCGCAAACGCAGCGCTCCACGCCCTCAGACTCAATGTTGGCCTGATACTGGGTGGGCATCTTCTCCGGATGCTTGACGTAATATTCAAACAGACGGATGAGCAGCTCACGAGATTTGCTCTCCTCCTGCTTGGCAACGGGATTGGTATAAACTCTTTCAAACAAGAATGCGCGGAGCTTGGCCGTCGCGTCGGCCACGTGCGGCTCCATTTGTATTTCGGGACGGTCTGCGCTGGCGCGGATGACCGAGTGCACCATGGTGTTGATGCGGTCGCCGTGCGTATGTCCCAAAACGTCGCGCAGCTCGAGCGGAATATCGTCTGTCTGCAAAATTCCCGCGCGGCAGGCGTCGTCAATATCGTGATTGATGTAGGCAATACGGTCGGCGAATTTGACCAGGATACCCTCCAGCGTTGACGCCATCCACTCTCCCGTATGGTTGAGAATGCCGTCACGCACCTCCCAGGTCAGATTGAGGCCCTTGCCGCCGCGCTCCAGCTTTTCCACCACGCGCAAGCTCTGCTTGTAGTGTGCAAATCCGGGGTCGAAGCATTGGCGCATAGCCACCTCACCCGCGTGACCAAACGGCGTATGTCCCAGGTCGTGACCCAGACCGATCGCCTCGGTCAGATCCTCATTGAGGCGCAGCGC
>JAFTSR010000293.1 GCA_017467225.1 Clostridia bacterium
AGGTGTAAAAGCGCTGTAGTAACTCCTCATCCACCGCTGCGCGTGTCCCCAGAGTTTGCCAAAGGCAAACTCTACAGTTCTCTGCGCGAACTATCTTCTCCCTCAGGAGAAGGCTCAGGTTTCATTGCCGCGAAAATAAGGTATAACCTGTGTTGCCCACCCGCATAGCGGGTGGTTGTTTGTTTCGCACTTCGTGCTCAACTGCCTAAAGGCATTAAAACAAAAATTCCACACACCCGACCATGACCCAAATAACACAAAGGACTTTTGATATTTTTATATCAAAAGTCTTTTTACTTGCCTGCAGGAGGAGAAAAAAGGTCTCTCCTGCGCAAATCAACGCGCAGGCGGAAGACCTTACCAACGCCACCATATATTGAGGGTTGATACGAAAGAGAGGATATGTTACAATATATAGGCACCCAAGCGTGCGAAAACCAACAGAAGAAAGGATCACCACCATGAAAAACAACATCAGCGCTTTGTACGCAAACCGATGGCGACCGTCCCTTCTGCGCCATCTCCTGCTTGGTGCAGGGCTGTTTCTGGCAATTCTTGTTTTATTTGTGCCGCGCGTGCAGGCAGCGAGTTACCCATCCGTGCCACTCCGGCAAGATGGACGAGCTGTTCTTGACGGGCAGAGCTATCTGATCGACGGCGTCACCTACGTACCCTTCCGTGCATTTTGCGAGCTGCAAGGATGCGGTACGGTCGGCTGGGACGCGTCGAGTCGCACCGCTTACGCCGTAACGCAGGGCGGCACACACATCTACGCACACGCCGACGGCGCGCTCTACATCCGCTACGGCGAGCGGTATTTTTACACCGCCGCGCCGGTGCGATTGGTTAACGATCGCCTCTACATACCCATCCGACCCTTGGCAAAATGCTTTGGCCTTGCCGTCAACTGGAGCACGGCGACGCGCTCGGTCACGCTGCAAAGCACGGATGGAGCAGTACGGGGAGACGTTGGCGTGTATGAGAGCGACCAGCTGTACTGGCTGGCGCGCATCATTCAGGCGGAGGCCGGCGCAGAGCCGCTGGAGGGTAAGCTGGCCGTGGGGAACGTGGTGCTCAACCGCGTGCGCTCGCGCGAGTTTCCGAACACCGTTTACGGCGTTATCTTTGACCGGAAGTTCGGCGTGCAATTCACCCCGACCGTCAACGGCGCGATCTACTGCGAGCCGTCGGCGGAGGCAGCCATTGCCGCGCGGCTGTGTCTTGAGGGCTACACGCTCTCGGATGACATTCTCTATTTTTTCAATCCCTCTATTGCCAACAGCTTTTGGATATCCCAAAACCGACCGTATGCGTTTCGGATCGGTAATCACGTTTTCTACAAGTAAAAACGCAACCAACGCAGCCGCGAAGAAATTTGCGGCTGCTTTTCGTTACTTTTTTTTATTTTGCGTCATATAATGGCTTGAGAGGAGGGATGCTTATGCTGATCGACATTCCATACGATGCTGCACGAGCGGTTGCTTACGCCAAAAGATGGGCGCTGTCCCGCAATCCGCTCTTTCCCAATTTTGCCGGGATTGGTGGGGACTGCACCAATTTCATCTCGCAGTGCTTGCTGGCCGGCGGCGCGACCATGAACGACACGCGCGACTTTGGCTGGTATTATTTTTCACCCGAGAACCGTGCGCCTGCCTGGAGCGGCGTGGAGTTTCTCTACGATTTTCTGACAGGTGCGCCGGACTATCTGCAGGAAAATGGCGGTGAAGGTCCCTTTGCGCGCGAGGTGACATTTTTAGAGGGTCTGCAGCTGGGCGATATTGTGCAGCTGGCCAACGAGACGGGCGATTATTATCACACGCTGATCATCACCGGCTTTGACGGGCGGATTCCCCTGATCTGCGCCCACAACGACGATGCTTACATGCGTCCGCTGTCTACTTACCGCTTCGGCAACGCTCGCTTTCTGCGCCCCATCGCTTCGCGCCTGTACGCCGATACCACCGTCGCCTACAACGACCTGCTCGACGGCATCGCCTACCGCCCGCCCGTGCTGATGACGCCGGAGGTGCTGCTGGAGAGGTGAGGGAACGTTTCAAGGGGCTCCGCCCCTTGACCCCGCGCTCCGCAGGCAGGGCGTTGCCCTGCACCCACAAGGGGGATTTTTGGAAAAAATCCCCCTTGACCCCAAAAACCTTTTATCAATTTTTTGGCTAAATTTTTAGCGGTTCTGTTCTGTATGAACGGAGCGGTATGCCATGTGGGGCCCCTACCCCACAAGACAGTCAAAAAATTTGTTTCACATTGGAACGGACATGTCCAGATCATTCTCAAGCGAATGCGGCCTGTCCCTACAGGTTTGATGTTCTTTCCGTAGAAAACCCCTCAGTTTTCGCCGTCCTTTTTGAGGCGGCGAAAGCAAAGTCTGCAGTCGGCTCAAACCGCGTGCGTTTAGCAAAAACGCGGGAGCGTTTTTGCGTGTAGCACGCGAAGCAGCAGGGATACAGAAGGGACGGCAGTCCCTTATGCGCGTTTTTTTCGGGTTTCGCGAAGCGAAACATCACTTTCTTTGGGGCGTGCCAAAAAAGTGAACAATAATCAAACCAACGTTAGAAATCTTTGTTCGCACTCCCTACATCATCTCCCCCGCCAAAAAACAGCCCTTCCCACATTGGAAAGGGCTGTTGCCATTATTTCAAAACATCTCCTCGCGCTAAAAACCGAGCCTGCGCCTCGCCTTGTGTCCGAAGGAAAAACTTCACCGCCGCGCGATATTCCTCCAGCGCCGCCTCATCAGCAACGCCAACCTCCCCACCGCGCTTGCGCACGGCACGTAGCATAACGTTCTTGGGCGTCTCCTGCGGATCGATCAGCTCTACCGTCTCGGTGCGATAGCCGTATGCCTCAAGCAGCAATAACCGCATCGCGTCGGTCGCCGCATCACATAGCTTCTGCCGCAGCATCGAGTGCCGCGCAATCATGGCAAGCTCCGGACAGTCCAGCGTGTGATTGAGCTCGTGGTGGCAGCATGGCGTCGATAAGATCACCCGTGCTCCGTGGCGAATCGCCTGCTGCAGCACCAGATCGGTCGCCGTGTCGCAGGCGTGAAGAGATACCACCAAATCCACTTGCTCCCGCCCAGGCGCGAATGTCGCTACGTCCTCGCAGAAAAACTGCAAACCGTCGTAGCCAAGCGTGCGAGAGATGCCGTTACAGTTTTCCACAACGTCAGATTTGAGATCCACGCCCTGCATGACCACCTGCCGTCCGCAAACGACCGTCAGGTAGTGGTACACGGCAAAGGATAAATAACTCTTGCCGCAGCACAGATCCAGCACGTACAGCGTGCCTTCTCGCGGCAGATGCTTTTCAACGTCCCGCAAAAGCTCTAAAAACCGATTGATCTGTCGGAATTTCGCCTGCTTTTTGTCGTAAACGCGACCGTGCGCGTCGCTGACGTCTAACGCACGCAAGAACGGCTCGCTGCCGTCCAGAATGTGCGCCTTCTTGACCGTCGGCAGACACGGCTCGCTCGGTGCGGACGCAGACAGCGCCTTTTGCAGCGCATCGCCGCGCAACAGCGTCACCTTGCCGCTGGCCGCACGCAAAAGCTCGCAGTCACCGACCGCCGTCAGAAGATTGGCGTGACCAAAGAGTGCGGTGGCGGCAAGCAGCGCCTCGGAAAATGCAGCCTCATCACCAAGCGGCAAATTCAGATGCTTGGCCTTGTTGTCGGTGTGAAAGGTCTCCAGCTGCAGGTGCGGCGTGCCGCGCACCGTCGTCACGCTCGCCACGGCACGGACAACGTCCGCGCCCTTTTGCGGCTTGGAGAACACCGCCTTTTTCAGTTGTCCGCCTCGCGCAGCCTCGTACACGAGCGCCGCCATGCGAACGTCGGGGGAGAGCTGCTTATTCATCGCCGTCACCGTCCTGTGCGTCGGCATCGGCCTTCTTTTTCTTGCGGAACTTGGAGAAGTCAATTTTGGACTCCTCGCGGTTGTAAAGTCTCTTGATATTCTCGCGGTGCATAAACACAACGAAAACGGCGATCAAAAGAGCGCACAAAAAGCCGGTGCCGTCCTCGGGATGGAAGGCGTGCTGGATCATGGGGAAGATCATAACCACCATGACCGAGGCTAAGGATACGTACTTGGTCGAGAACAAAATGCCCATGTAGCAGATGAACAGAATGGCAAACGCAATGGGATGCACCATCAGCAGCGCGACCGCCGTGGCACAGGCAAAGCCCTTGCCGCCGCGGAAACGGTAGTAGACGGGGAAAATGTGACCCAACACGGCAAACAGACCTGCCAGCGCCGCGCCGTCCTTCTGATAGATCAGGTATCCGATTCCCATGGCAATGGCCGTCTTGAGCATATCCAAAAACAGCGTCAAAACGGCAAATTTCGCTCCGTAGTTGCGCAGCATGTTGGTCGCACCGGCGTTGCCGCTGCCGCGCTTGCGTACATCGTCGTGCAGAACGCGACGGGAAAGAATGATGCTCGGGCTGATGCCACCGATCAGATACGCCGCGGCGATAATGATCAGAATGCCGCCAAGCAGCAAAAGACCAAACTGGTCGGGTGTCAGACCAAGGGTTTGGTAAAAGTGCAGCACAAGGCACCAGGGTAAGGTAATAGGTTCAGTAGTGGGCATGATAATGGCTCCTTTGTGTGTTTAGGTGCGAGGGGAAACTTTTTTTTGCGAGGGAAAACTTTTTGGGAAAAAGTTTTCCCTCGCGCTCCCTTTCAAAAACTTTTTATCAATTTGGTGGCTAAATTTGTAGCGGTTCTATTCTCTCCAAATGGATCGAGAACCCATGTGGGGCCCCTCCCCCACAAGTATGGTTCTCAATATTACATCCCTTAGAGATAGCCTCCGTTTTCGCCGTCCTTTTTGAGGCGGCAAAAGCAAAATCTGCAGTCGGCTCAAACCGCGCGTGTTTAGCAAAAAATGCGATAGCGTTTTTTGCGTGTAACGCGCGACCGCCAGGGGGGGACATGGGGGGCCTCCCCCATGCGCGTTTTCTTTGGGTTTCGGCGCAGCCGAAACAGCGTTTCCTTTGACGCGTGTCAAAGAAATGAACGATAATCTGATTAACGTTAGAAATCTTTGTTCGCACTCCCTAAAGCTTACAGCTCAATCAGCTCCTTGGGGCTGTGTGCGAAATTATGCAGCGATCCGTCCTCGCGCAAAACCGCCATATCCTCAATACGGCAGCCGTACTTCCCTGCCAGATAAATACCCGGCTCGAAGGTCACAACCTGACCGACCTGCAAGGTCTGATCCGCCGGTGTTTTGGAAGCAAGGCGAGGCGCCTCGTGAATATACATACCGACGCCGTGGCCGAGCGAATGACCAAACGCGCCACGGTAAGCATCGTGCGCATCAATGATATCACGCGCCACGCGATCCAGCGCCTGCAAACCCACGCCAAGCTTGGCAGCATCCAAGGCAGCGAGCTGCGCCTTGAGCACGGTGTTGTACAGATGTCGCATATCGTCGTCGGCGCGACCGATGACCACGGTACGGGTCATATCGGAGCAATAGCCGTCCACGCGTGCACCGAAATCCATGGTAAAGAAGCCCTTTTCCAGCTTGACAGGGCGCGGATGACCGTGCGGCAGCGAGGAAGCCGTGCCGGAGACGGCGATGGTTTCAAACGAAACGCACTCGGCGCCGTGTGCGCGCATGAAAAATTCCAGCTCCAGCGCGACGTCGATCTCGGTGCGATCGGGATGGATATAGGTCAGAATGTGGGAGAAAGCCGCGTCGGCGATATCCTGTGCCTTCTGCATTTTGGCGATCTCGTCCTCGCCCTTATACAGGCGCATCTCGTCGATCAGCGAGGAGGCGTTGGGAACAAGGGTAACGCCCTTCAGGAGCGACTCGAAGTAGCGGAAGTCGTCGACAGGCAGCGTTGCGCCCTCGACGGAGAGGGTGGTGATACCGTGGTCGGCGAGAAGTCCTTGGATGGCGGCACGGGTGCCGATCTCCGGCGTGAGGACGGTGAAGGCGTTATCGACGGTTGCTTCGGCGGCCTCGCGGTAGCGGAAGTCGGTGACAAGGTAAGCGGCGGTGGAGGTGACGAGGACGTAGCCGTCGGTGAAGGCAAAGCCGGTGAGGTAGCGCTGGTTGACCTCGGAGGAAGCGAGGACGGCGGAAATGTTTTTCTGCTGCATGGCAGCGCGGAGATTTTGGAGTTTGGTCATGGAGGGTGTCCTTTCTGTGGGGAGATGATTTAGGAAGTGCGAACAAAGATTTCTAACGTTGGTTGGGTTATTGCCGATTTCTTTGTCACGCGACAAAGAAACCGGCGAAAGAAAACGCGCATGGGGGAGGACCCCCATGTCCCCCCTCTATCGCGCGCTACACACAAAAACGCTTCCGCGTTTTTGCTCAATCGCGCGCGGTTGTTGCACAGCAAAAACTTTGCTTTCGCCGCCTCAAAAAGGACGGCGAAAACTGAGGGGATTTCTACGGGAAGAAATGCTGTCGGGATGTGCTGCGTTCTTCCCCTTGCGTCATCCTGAGCGGAGCGCGGCG
>JAFTSR010000016.1 GCA_017467225.1 Clostridia bacterium
GAGCCATATCGCATAGACTACCAGACACTGTGCGGCGGTCTCCTTGGCAAGCGCCGTCTCGATTTCCAAAAGACCAAGGATGGGATAGCGCGTCAGAATGACCAGAGCACCGAAGAAAACACCCATCAAGGGCGTCATGATGAGAAAACGGTTGGCGTAGGTTTTGGCAAGGCTGTGCCGTCCTTGACCGACCGTCTTACCGACGATGATCGAGCAGGCGTGGCAGATACCCGCGAAGAAGACGAAGAACAGCTGCTGCACCGTTTCAAACACTGTGTAGCCCGAATAGTAGTCGTTGCCCTGACGCGCCAGAACCATAATGTAGATATTGGTGCCAAGGCTCCAAAGCACCTCGTTGGCAAGCGCCGGCGAGACGATTTTGGTATAACGACGCATAAAGCCGCCGCGCCAGGAGGTGTATGCCTTGAGAGAAGCGCGCAGGGCATTATTTGAAAACAGCAGATAGCCTAAAAGGATAAGCGATTGTACGGCAATTCCCATTACGGTGGCGATAGCGGCGCCGCGCAGCTCCAGACGAGGGAAGCCGAAATGACCGTGGATGAGGCAATAGTTCATGCAGGTGTTGACGATGACGCCAAAGACCGAGGATACCAGCGGAAGCGTCACCTGCTCGGTGGCGCGCAGTGCAGCACCGGCGAACTGGTTGAAGACGGTCAGAATACAGCCGAAGCTGAAAATGCGCAGATATTGGGCACCCAATTCGATGACGGCCGGGTCATCGATAAAGATTTTCATCAAAAGGCGGGGGAAGGAAAACAAGCAGATGGTCATGATAAGAGCGAAGGCCAGAGAAATGGCGGAGAGCAGACCAAAGGTACGGTGGATGCCCTCGCGGTCGCGCGCACCCCAGTATTGCGAGATCATGGTAGCGCTGCCGGAGCACAGACCAAAGCAGGCAACGTTGATAAAGAAGGAAAAGCGACCGGCAACGCCGATGGCGGAGGTGGCGGTATTGCCAAGGGAAACGACCATGGCCGTATCGATCAGAGCAGCGCAGGAGGTCAGAAGGTTCTGCAGCGCGATGGGAATGGCCAGCGTCAGAGCCAGCTTGAAAAACTGACCCAGCGGCGCGCGTTCCGAAGAAGTTGTTGCTTTTTTAGAAAACATAGAGGTGATGGGGCGTCCTTTCGCAAATAATTTGACATACCGCAATATTGTATCACAAAGCGACGGATTTGACAAGTCTTTTGGTGAAAAAAATAAATTTTCTTAATATAAACTTGACACTTTTCAAAAGGTGTGGTATAATCGCAGCATATACTCTAAGGAGGGTTATGACAATGAAGCTTCGATTTCCAAATCGTATATTTTTGACCTTTGGCGACGGGGATGCTCGTGCCGAGCGCGAGCTGTCTGCAGCGGACGGTCTCTCTTTTGATGACGTTGTTGTTCGTGTTGAGGATAAGCAAGATCATCTTGCCGTGAAGGTAACAGCCGATGCAACACCCGTGCGCGGCATGCGCTTGCAGTGGACATTAACCAAGGAGGAGCAGCGCAACCCTTCCCGTGTTGTTCGTGTGCTTGGTGATGCCTGGGAGCGTGCTTACGGTGATCTTGGCTGGAAGGAGATCCGCGCCGAGCGCTGCATGCCCTGGTACTTTGCCGTATCCGACGGCACGGATGCTGCGGATGACGTTACGGGACGCCTGACGGAAACGTTTGGTGTTCGCGTCAGACCGGCAGCCATGTGCGCATGGCAATATGACGGTGAGAGCGTGACACTGTGGCTGGATTGCCGCTGCGGAGGAGAAGGTGTACAGCTGGGCGGACGCGAACTGCAGCTGGCCGAGATCGTGTTCGGCGAGTATCCGGACATGACGGCTTTTGATGCTGTTTGCGATTTTTGTAAGGTGATGTCGCCCGATCCGCTTGCCGGCGGTGAGGACATTTGGGGCTCCAATAACTGGTATTATGCCTACGGCACCTCGTCGCATCAGGAGATTTTGCGCGATACGGCATTGGTGGTTGAGCTGAGTGAGGGCTGTGCGCGTATGCCCTACATGGTCATTGACGACGGATGGCAGAAAAATCCGGTCAATGCGCCCTGGGAGCCCAACGAGCGCGTCCCGGATATGCAAAAGCTGGCAAGTGAGATGAAGGCCATGGGCGTGCATCCCGGTATTTGGATCC
>JAFTSR010000294.1 GCA_017467225.1 Clostridia bacterium
TTGTTGAGCCAGTACGTCCCGCTGTGCGAGTTAAAATATTCCAGATACCGCCGCTGTGAGCCGAGAAAGAGCGCCATACAGTCGTCGGTGCGAGGCACGATCAGGGGCAGCGAGCGTCCCGTCAGCCCGATCACCGCATTGGAGCAAAGCCCGTAGCCCAGCACAATGGCATCGGGCAGATACGGCGTCATGCCGGCCTTGTGGTATTCAAAAATGCGGTCGATCTCCGCTTGCAGCATGTTGCGCAACTGATCGGGCGTGTTGTGCAACCCCTGCGGCAAATAGGAAATATCAATTTTGAGCGCCGTGTGAGCGAGCGCCGCCGAAAATTCCCTCTGCAGCACCCGGCAGGCGATAATGTGAAGTCGTTTCATGGCGTACCTCCGTGCTTTTTATAAGTGTACCATAACACCACACAAATGTCAAGAAGTTGAGGAAAATTCTTGCAAAAAGGAGACCGCTCTTGCGAGCAGCCTCCCGTTTTGGCGTATGCCTGAAAATAAATCAACCCGTGTGCAGATCAAGGATGTTCGATCTCGAAATCCTCGGCGGTAAAGCCGTATTCATCCTCAATCAGTCTGCCGTAGAGCAAATCTGCCGAGCCATCCGTATATTGCTTGCGGTAGTAATACAGAACGCCCTCGAAGCAATGAAGCTCCTGAATGCCCTGTCCACCCTTTTCCAAGACCTCGTCTACGTGTCCGTCCACGCAGGAAACGCGGTACAGCGTATCCAATTCACGCACGGTATTATCCGCCTTGACTTCGTACTCGGTATAATACACATATTCGCCGTCAAATCCCTTGGGGTACATCGGCACATCGCTCTCATAGAACGTCTTAACACTTGAAGTCTTAAAATCGTATGCTTGGTAGCCTATGATGTTTCCGAGCGCCGTTCCGCGGACAGCTTGATCACCCATAATATAGGAAATCAAGGTTTTCTCGCTCATGTACTGTGAGACCGCAACATCTTCAATCGGTTTTAGAATTTGCAGCCGATTATTCGCAAGATAATACGTAGGGTCATCCATAAAGCGAACTAAAATAGTTTCGCCGCATATACGGAAATACCGAAATTGTCTATCCTGGGGGGGTTGTAGCTTCTCTGCCTTCTCTGTTTTCACATCGTAACGCATAATATCAACGCCGCCGTCCACGCCGTATACCGCAAAATACAGGTATTCTTGATAGGTGAATATCTGCTCATCCAATTTATTCCCGTTTCCGTCCCAGATAACCTCTGCCTCCTGGGTATCCATATCAATGCGATACACTTCGGTTCCCATTCTGGGACCAGCACCCAAAAAGCCATATATATTGCCATCGTACGGATGATATATAATTTTTCCCGCTATGCTGACTTGGCGAGCGATGCAACTACTATGGTCGCATAGCGGGTCAAAGCAAAACACTCTTTGCTCCCCTGTTGCTTTATTGGCATAATGCAATAACAAGGCTCGATCTTGATTGCTTACAACTAACATTCCCGGGAAATTTCGGATATTCCGCGAATCGGAATAAATCGTACTCGGCTGATAAATGGTTTGATCGATAGGATCGGGCTCCGTCCACTCGATTTCTTGTTGCATTTCTTCACCATTAGGCTGTTGCTCCGGCATTTCGTCGGCGCAGGAAATTGCAGAAAACGCCATCACGACACACAAAAGGCAGATGGCTAACCAATGCACTTTCTTGATTCTCATAGCACACATCCTTTCTGACGTTTATTAAAGCAGCATGCGCAACTGGTTGTATATTCATTTTACCACACGTTTTGTGCATTGTCAACATAGTTTTTTGTTTTTCTGGTTGATGTTAGGCGCTTTTGTATATTTGCACAAATTTCAAAACAATTTTTGTGCAGCATATACAGCACGCTTCAGCGCGCCATAGCGAGGCAAACCTTGTGTGCAAAACAGAGGGACATCATTGCATTAAAATCCCCCTCCCCTCTTGACAAACGGTGCGGATAGGTATATAATATATTTGTTATAGTGGCGCTCTGCGCACCGAGATCAAGAAAGGCACGGTTTTTTGAATTATGAGTAAGATTGTCATTGAAAACGCTGCGAAAATGGCTACCCGCGACGGCTACGGTAAGGCTCTTTTGGCGCTCGGCAAGGAAAACGACTTCGTCGTTCTTTGCGCCGACCTGTCCGACCCCACCCGTACGGTCGCTTTTGAAAAGGAATATCCCGACCGCTTTATTCAGTGCGGCATCGCCGAGGGCAACATGATGTCGGTCGCTGCCGGCATTGCCACCACCGGCAAGGTCGCCTTTGCATCCACCTTTGCCATCTTTGCCGCAGGCAGAGCCTACGAGCAGATCCGCAATTCCATCGCATACCCCCACCTCAACGTCAAGATCGGCGCGACGCACGCAGGCTTGTCCGTCGGTGAGGACGGTGCGACCCACCAGTGCATCGAGGATCTCGCGCTGATGCGTGTCATCCCCGGCATGACGGTTCTCTCCCCCTGCGACGGTCCCGAGACCATGCGTGCCACCGAGGCTGCGCTCGAGATCGACGGTCCTGTGTATATTCGCATCGGCCGCAGCGCGGTGGAGACTGTTTCCTCCCCTGACGTTCCTTTCGTGCCCGGCAAGGGCATCGTCCTGGCCGAGGGCAAGGACACCGTCATCATCGCCACCGGTCTGATGGTCGGTGAGGCGCTGGGAGCACACAAGATTTTGGCCGAGCGCGGCATTGACGCAGGTGTTATCAACATTCACACCATCAAGCCGATGGACGACGCGCTGCTCGCTGAGGTTGCCAAGAAATACGACCACATTTTCACGGCCGAGGAGCATTCCGTCATCGGCGGTCTGGGCGCAGCGGTCCTGGAGTCCATCTCCGAGGTCGCGCCTGTCAAGGTTACCCGCATCGGCGTTGAGGATCAGTTCGGTCGCAGCGGCCCTGCAAACGCCGTGCTGGCTGCCTACGGTCTGGACGCCGCAAGCATTGCGGACAGAGTTGAAAAGGCTTTGAAGTAAGAACGAAATAGAGACGGGGGAAACCTTTTGTGAACAAAA
>JAFTSR010000295.1 GCA_017467225.1 Clostridia bacterium
AGTATAATACTATATAATTATGCTTATATCCGCCGAAATATCTTGCCTGTATGCAAATTACCGTGCGGATCGGATGTCAAAGGAGACAAGATATGTCAATCATTACAAAAATTTTCGGTACCTACAGCGACCATCAGCTCAAGAAGCTGGAACCCACCGTCAACAAAATTGAAGCACTGGCGCCCAAATATGCCAACATGAGTGAAGCTGAGCTTCGTGGCGTGACCGCTGTACTCAAGGAGCGGCTCGCAGACGGTGAGACGCTGGATGACATTCTGCCGGATGCTTTTGCTGCAGTACGAGAGGTCGCAGACCGCGTGCTTGGCAAGCGACCCTTCCGCGTCCAGCTGATCGGTGGTATTCTCTTGCATCAGGGACGCATTGCCGAGATGAAAACCGGTGAGGGTAAAACGCTGGTGGCAACTCTGCCGGCATACCTGAATGCTCTGACCGGTGAGGGCGTGCATATCGTCACGGTCAACGATTATCTGGCACGTGTCGGTGCGGAGGAAATGGGACGCGTGTATGCCTTCCTCGGCCTTACCACGGGTCTTGTTGTCCACGGTCAGACCAAGGATCAGAAAAAGCAAGCATACAATTCCGATATCACCTACGGTACCAACAACGAGTTTGGCTTCGACTATCTGCGTGACAACATGATGCTGTATAAGGAGCGCATGGTGCAGCGCGGTCATATCTTTGCTATCGTTGACGAGGTAGACTCTATCCTGGTCGATGAGGCAAGAACACCTCTGATCATTTCGGGTCCCGGTGAGGAAAGCACGGACATGTACGACCGCGCCGAGGCGTTTGTCCGCACGCTGCGCAAATACGTCAGCAAGGAGATCGACGCCAAGGAGAGCCAGGACGATATCGACGCGGATTACATCGTGGATGAGAAGGCAGAGCGTGCGGTTCTGACGCCTCGCGGTGCCAAAAAGGCCGAGGCATTCTTCGGTATTGAAAACTATACCGACGCGGAAAATGCGACCATTGCTCACCATGTCAATCAGGCTATCCACGCGCACGGCTGTAAAAGACGCGACGTTGACTACATCGTCAACGAAAAGGGCGTTATTATCGTTGATGCGTTCACGGGTCGTCTGATGCCCGGCCGTCGCTTCAACAATGGCTTGCACCAGGCGATTGAGGCAAAGGAAGGCGTTAAAATCCAGAAAGAAAATAAAACGCAGGCGACCATCACCTTCCAGAACTATTTCCGTATGTATCGCAAGCTGTCCGGTATGACCGGTACGGCCTTGACCGAGGAGAATGAATTCCGTGAAATTTATTCTCTGGACGTGGTCGAGGTTCCCACCAACCGCCCGATGATTCGTGTTGATCATACCGATGCCGTTTATAAAAACCTTAAGTGCAAGTATGATGCTATTATCGAGCAGATCAAGGCTTGTCACGAGAAGGGACAGCCGATCCTGGTCGGTACGGTGTCGGTGGATAAGTCCGAGGAATTGTCCGCAAAGCTGAAAAAGGTTGGCATTCCTCATACCGTCCTCAACGCCAAGCTGCACGCCAAGGAGGCGGAGATTGTTGCGCAGGCCGGCAAAGAGGGTGCTGTCACCATTTCGACTAACATGGCCGGCCGTGGTACGGATATTCTGCTTGGCGGTAACCCCGAATATATGGCTAAGACCGAGATGCGTAATATGGGAATTGACGAGGAGTTGATCGCTTCCTCAACCGGTACGGGTCTGACCGACGACGAGAAGATCAACAATGTCCGCGCAATTTTCCGTGAGCTGTATGAGAAATTCAAGGTGGAGATCGAGCCCGAGGCCGATCGCGTCCGCGCTGTGGGTGGCCTGTTTATCCTGGGTACCGAGCGCCATGAGTCCCGCCGTATTGATAACCAGCTGCGCGGTCGTTCGGGCCGTCAGGGTGACCCGGGTGAGTCTCGCTTCTTCCTCTCGCTGGAGGATGATCTGATGCGCCTGTTCGGTAGTGAGCGTATTCTCAACATGGTCAATAACATGGGTCTGCCCGATGACGTGCCGATCGATGCCAAGCTGCTCTCCGGTGCCATTGAGGGTGCGCAGAAGCGTCTGGAGGAGCAGAACTTCAAGCGCCGTAAGTACGTTCTGGCCTACGATGATATCATGAACCAGCAAAGAACCATTATCTATAAGCAAAGACTGGACGTTCTCAATGGCGAGGATATCAGCGCGACCATCCGCAAGATGATCGAGGCGACGGTCAGCGAAACAGTCGAGCGCTTTACCGGCGCGGAGTCCTCGGTTGATTGGGATCTGGACGGCCTTCGCGCGCATTATATGGGCATGCTGACCAAGGAGGATGACTTCTGCTACGATGAAAAGGAGCTCAAGCATTTGAGTCGTGAGGATGTCAGCGATCTGCTGTGCGGTCGTGCCATTGCTCTGTACGAGAGCAAGGATGCGCTGTTTGATACCGAGCATATGCCGGGCAGTGAGATCTTCCGCGAGATCGAGCGCGCCATTCTTCTGCAAAATGTTGACCGCGCCTGGATGGAGCACATCGACGCGATGGATGATCTGAAGGGAAGCATCGGACTGCAGTCCTTTGCGCAGCGCGACCCCGTCACCGAATACAGACTGCAGGGCGCTGAAATGTTTGACGGCATGGTCGGTGAGATCCGCGAGAATACCGTTCGCATGGTGCTCGGTGCCGTTCCACGACAGAAGATCGAGCGCGTGCAGGTGGCAAAGCCTATGACAGAGGGCTTTGAGGGTATGGGCAAGGCTACTCCAAAGAAGATCGTCATGGTGCAGAGAACCCGTCCTGCCAAGGTCGGCCGTAACGACCCCTGTCCTTGCGGCAGCGGAAAGAAATATAAGAAATGCTGCGGCGCAGGCCTGTCCGACGGCGCTGACGGCGAATCGTAAATGACAAAAACAACCGCAGGCTGTATTTTACAATCTGCGGTTGATATTCAGGAGAAAATCATGGGCTTCGGATTGCTGTTTATCGGATATTTTTTGCATTATTTATTGGGGCTGAACCAGCTTGCTACGTTTACCTCACTTATCGGTTGTGCTGTGATGTTCGCGGGGCTGTCCACACTTTCTCTTTATTGCCATGCCTTTCAGTTTGCACGCTATACCACGGTTGCTATGGCGGTGACCTCGCTTTATTGCACTGCACAGGGACTGAGTGAGATGTTTTCCATCACGTTCCCGTTTGTAAATGACATCGTCAGTCAATATGTAGCGGTGATCGAAGTATTTTTAACCGTTATTTTTCATGTTTTCCTTGCGATTGCGCTCCAAAAGATCTGCGTGCGCACGGGCTTGAAAAGCAACGCCGCACGTGCGCTGACCAACTTGGTTGCTGTTGTTTTATATGCCGTCTTGTGGGTGTGGTACACCTATTGGGCGCAGATCAACAATCTTGTATTTTCTTTCGAGGCGCGTTCCCAAGCCGGTATGCTGTACGGCTTTACCATGCTGATGAAGTTGATCTGGATTTTTGCCAATCTGATTTTGATTGCTTCCTGCTACCGTCGGATCTGTCCTGCCGGGCAGGGGGAGACAAGCAATTCGGTCAAACCGTCGCGCTTTGCGTTTGTTAACACATTGCGAGAAAAGTATAAAAAAAGCGAGGATAAGGCGATCAATGCCGACCGTGCTTACCACCAGCAGCGCTATGACGAGCAGGTGAATAAGCTCAACGCGGCAAAAAAAGGGAGCAAGCAAGCGCAGCATTCCCGTGCGGCTAAGCGCGCCGAGATTGAAGCTGCCAGAGAGGCCGCACGCCGCCGTCGGGAGCGGGATGAATAAATAAGGAGGAGAAGCGTATGAACGGTTCGCAAACGACAAAAATAAAATATCGCATCCGTCCGCACGGCTTTTTACTGATTGCATGTGCCGTGATACTGTTTTTCCCGAAGCTCAACATTATCGATTTCTTGCCGGATGCCTTGGCGTACTTGCTGCTTTTGTACGTGATTGCGCCCTATGCCGTCATTGACAGTCACATTGCCGAGGCACAGAAATACATGGA
>JAFTSR010000296.1 GCA_017467225.1 Clostridia bacterium
CCGTATTATAATTTGCTGTCTGTGTGGCGCGAGATAGGTCTGGACGGACAGCGCGACACCTACGACGGCGGCCTGCACCTGAACGTACACGGTGCGCAAAAGACGGCGATATATTTCGGTCGCATTTTGCAGGAGCACGGCGTGCCGGACCGGCGAGAAGAGGCGGAACGGGTCGCATATTGGGATAAGGAGGTACAGCGCTATGACGCACAGAAACATGGAGAAGGCTAAGCTGCTGCGTTTTCTGCTCACGGCTGCACTCCTGCTGTCGCTGGTATCCTGCCGGCAAGGCGCGGATGCGACACCGCAGAAGCCGCTGCAGCTGTACTATCGTGATGTGGCGATTGGCGTGGGGATGGAGATCGAGCCGCTGCTGACGGCGCTGGGCGAGGATTATACCGTCGCTGAGGCACAAAGCTGCGCCGGCATCGGGCGGGATATGGTTTACACCTATCCTTCGCTTCGGCTGTACGCCTTTGAACCGGTGAGCGGCGTGGCGCGTCTGACCTCGGCGGTCTATACCGACGACGGTGCGGAGATTTTGGGTATTCGCATCGGCTCTATGGCGACTGATGTGATAGAGGCACTTGGTGAGCCGGCGGAGCAGAGCGAGCAGAAAATCGCCTATTGCGACGATGTGTCTACCTTGACATTTTCCTTACGTGAAGGGCGTGTCAGCGCTATCGTACTTTCCGAAATAGAATAACAAAAGAACCGGCGGAAGCACTTTCCGTCGGTTTTTGTCATTTGGGTGAGGGAAGTATTTCCTTTTTGTGAAAAAAACGTGTTGCACTTCAAAAATTAGCACTGAAAGAAAAAATATTTCAAAAAAATTTTCAAAAACACTTGACAAAACGCAAAAAATGTGGTAAAACTATAGCGTGAGATTAGCACTTGAACAATCAGAGTGCTAAAAATCATAAAAATCAAGAAAAGGACGTGAGCGCACATGGCACTACAGGAACTGAGCGATCGTAAAAAACAGATACTCAAAGCAATCGTTGACGCACATATTGCGGGCGGCGAGCCTGTCGGCTCCAAGGTGCTCATGCAGCAGATTTCCTGCTCCTCGGCAACCATCCGCAACGAAATGGCGGAGCTGGAGGAGATGGGATATTTGGAGCAGCCTCACACCTCGGCCGGACGCATTCCCAGTGAGCTTGGCTATCGCTTCTACGTTGATTCGCTGGTCGAGCATTACGTGATGACGGCGCGCGAGATCGCGCAGATCAACCACGCACTCAAGGCCAAGATGAGCGAGCTGGATCAGATCCTGGCTACAGCATCCTCGCTGGCTTCCAATCTGACCAACTACACCGGCTTTGCTCTCAAGCCAAAGGCGCAGGAGATCGCGCCGCAGCGCTATGAGGCCATCTATATTGCACCCGGGCAGTTTGTGCTGGTCATGGTGGCAAAGAGCGGTGAGGTCAAAACTAAGAACGTCAAGGTCGAGCTTCCGCTTGACAGCGCGTCGATCGCGCGGCTGACCAAGGTGCTCAACACCCATCTGATCGGTCTGCGGACGGCGGATATCACGCTTCCCATTCTCATGGCAATGGAGCGCGATATGGCCGAGGACGCGCCGCTGATCAGTCCGGTTATGAAGGTTATCTACGAGATGATCAGCGAGTCGGACAGCGGAGACTTGAAGGTGTCGGGTGTCGATCGACTGCTGCAATACCCCGAGTACAGCGACAAAGAGCAGCTGCAGGGCTTGCTTGGCGCGCTGGAGCGTAAAAATGATCTGATGGATATCATCAGTGATGCGGCTGTCGAGGACGGCGGCGGTATCGTGATCGGCTCGGAGAGCTCGGTCAAGGTGATGAATAACTCCACCGTGGTGTTCAGAACCATTCAAAGAGACGGAAAACCGGTAGGCGCGGTCGGTGTGATCGGACCGCTGCGCATGGATTACGCCAAGGTGCTGGCAACGCTGGAAGGACTGAGCGGCAACATTGCCGATCTGCTCTCCGGCTCACAGGCCATGCTGACCGAGGGAAACACCGATGACGATCAACCATCGCAAAAGGAAAAACAAGTGAAGGAGACGCCACACAATGAGTGATAAAGTGAAAAAGGAAGAAGAACTCGAGGAGCAGGCGGCTGAGGCTGCCGATGCGCCCGACGCAGCAGAGCAGCTGCAGGAAGAGCTTGCCAAGGCATATGAGGAGCTGGCAGCAGCCAACGATAAATATCTGCGCTTGTACGCAGAGTACGACAATTACCGCAAGCGCTCCGATAAGGAGAAGAGCGGCATTTACGCCTCGGCCTATGCAGATGCCGTCAAGGATATTCTGCCCATCGGCGACAATCTGGCGCGTGCCAGCGTATTTACCGATCCCGAGTCAGTCAAAAAGGGCATGGCCATGATTCTCAAGGGCTTCGACGAAGCGCTGAAAAAAATGGGTATTACCGAAATCGCCGTCAAGGAGGGCGATGCCTTCGATCCCGAGCTGCACAACGCTGTCATGCACGTTGAGGATGAAAACTACGGAGAGAGCGTCGTGGTTGAGGTTCTGCAGAAGGGCTACCAGTACGGAGACCGCGTGATTCGCTATGCGATGGTCAAGGTAGCAAACTGATTACTTTGTAAACAATTAAATTTTATATGAGATCTTAAGGAGGATCAACTATTATGGGAAAAATTATTGGTATTGATTTGGGTACGACCAACTCTTGTGTCGCAGTTTATGAGGGCTCCGAGCCCAACGTTATCCCCAACCCCGAAGGCGCGAGAACCACGCCCTCTGTTGTGGCTTTCTCCAAGACGGGTGAGAGAATGATCGGTCAGGTCGCAAAGCGCCAGGCCATCACCAACCCCGAC
>JAFTSR010000017.1 GCA_017467225.1 Clostridia bacterium
CAATGCGCCCGTAAAACACCTCGCTGCCGGTGGTAACGATACCGCAGCGCAGCGGCCGGAACGGCGCCACGCACAGCAGCGGCTCTGCACCCGCGGCCTCCCGCACGCGCGCCATTTTGGCCTTTTCAATCACCAGCGGAATCACGCGCGTGCCCGCCAGCTTGTCGCCCTTCTTCACCGGCGTCATGCCGTGACGGGAGGCAATCATGATTTCCTCCACCGCATTGACCGCGCGCATGCGGGCGCTGTCAATCACAAGAAGACCGTCGATGTCGGCGGTCAGTTCACTCTTGCCCTCGTGCGGCTGGCTGGCGGCACTATTCTTGCCCATGCAGATATCGCGCAGGATCTCCGCCGCCTCGTCCTCATGATAGAGTTTGTCGTCCTTTTCCCAGACGTAAAGGTGATCCTTGCCGAGCGTAAGCAGCTCCGGAATATCCTCTTTTTTGACAACGTGTCCCTTCTTGAAAGCGACGCCTTTTTTCACATCTTTCACAATCACGGTGATATCGTGACAGAGCACATGGCCCTCGGCGTGTATCGTCTCAATGCAGCGCATACCATCCCTCCAAACATTCGCTAGTATAACACACCACACAAATGTGTGCAAGTGCATGATTGCGATTCTTACAATGCAGAAATATAAATCCCGCCTTTACATCTGCCGCCCGAAACGGTATAATAGACTGTATTCAAAATGCACGCGATCGTCAATCATTTGACAAAAATCCAACTATTCTTATAAAAAGAGGAATTCTCGTCATGAAGATCATCACCATCGTCGGCATCAGAAAGTCCGGCAAAACCAGCACCGTCACCGCCCTCATCGAGGCCATCCGCCGCCGCGGACAAAAGGTCGGCACGTGCAAAACCATTTTCTGCCCGACCTTCTCCATCGATAAATCCACCAGCAACACCATGCGCCACAGACGCGCCGGCAGCGAGCTGGTCACCTCCCGCGCCCGCGGCGAAACCGCCTTCCTCTATCCCGAGGAACTGCCGCTCTCCAAGGTGCTTGAGGCGTACAAGGGCTGCGACTATGTGCTGCTTGAGGGCGATTACTATGCGCCCGTCCCGCGCATCGTCTGCGCGCACGGCGAGGAGGACGCGCTGCTGCGCATGAACTCCCGCACACTGGCCTTCTCCGGACGCATCAGCGAAAAGCCGGAGATTGAGCTGCCGCTGCCGCGCTTCAACGCGCTGACCAATGCCGACGCACTGCTGGATTACATCGACGAAAAGATTCCGGACATCATGCCCTGCTCTCTGCTGGACACCAATCTGCCGCCCGTTTCCGGCGTGACGGACGATGGCTTCTGCCAGTGCGGATGCCATCATCATGAAAAGAAGCAGGAGAAGGAAGCACTGCAGGTGCTCGTTGAAGGCAAGGCGCTCAAGCTGACTGACGAGCAGCGCGCCATGGTGCTTTCCTGGGCGCAGGAGGCTGCGGATGCAGAGTGAGCTGACGCACATTCGCAAGCATCTGTTTCTGACAGGCGAAAAGCAGGTTGGAAAATCCACGCTGCTTCGCAACTTGATTGAGGCCAAAAAGCTTGACTGCACGGGCTTTGAGACGAAAGCATTCTATCTCAATGATGAACGCCGCGGATTTACGCTGCATGGTCGTGTTGAGATGCTGCCGTACGAAAACGACTGTATCTGCTGTGCGCGCGTGGGCGAAAAAAGAAGCGTACCGGTTTTGCCCGTTTTTGATGAAAACGGCGTAACGATTCTGCAAAAAAGCCTTTTCTCCCCTGCTCCATACATACTGATGGATGAGCTAGGTCGGCTAGAAAAGCAGGCAGGCGCATTCATCGAGCAGATTTATGCCTGTC
>JAFTSR010000297.1 GCA_017467225.1 Clostridia bacterium
AGACCTCAACATGTTCGAGCAGGCCGAGGCGTTTCGCCGTCTGATCGACGAATTTATGCTGACGCAGGAGGAAGTTGCTCGCCGCGTGTCGCTGAGCCAGTCCGCTGTCGCAAACAAGCTTCGGATTTTGCGTTTGAGCCGCGAAGAACGGCAGGAGATTCTGCAGGCCGGCCTGACCGAACGCCACGCGCGCGCCTTGCTGAAAATTTCGGAGGAATCGCTGCGCTGGCAGGTGTTGCAGCACATTATTGAGCAAAAGTTGAACGTCAGCCATGCAGAAGCGTATATCGATGAGATTTTGGATCAGATTTGCCGAAAAAGCAATTCAACGCCGCATGAAACGCGAATTCCACAAAGCGTTTCACCTCTTTCCCAAGAAGCAGGCACACCGGCACTCAAAAAAGGCGCAATCCGAGAAATTCAGTTGTTTTATAACTCCATCAAAAACGCCGCACGGATTTTAGAGCAAACAGGCCTGCAGGTTTGCATCGAGCAGAGCCACGAGGAAGGGAATTCCACCTTTATCATTCGCCTGATTCACCCTGACGCCATCCTCAAGCGTTTCACGTGAAACAACCCTCATTTCGCCGCCTGCATCGTTTCACGTGGAACAATATTTCTGATGCAACCACCGTGTTTCACGTGAAACAATTGTCGAATGTGGTATTTTCCCGTTTCACGTGAAACATTTATCGAGAATAATGAAAAATATTACGTTTTCATCTTGATTTTTTGCGAGAAGTGTGATATAATATAAAAAATGCCCCAGCGTACCTTATAACGGGCATTTTTACATCACCGAAAGGCGGAACTACCGTATGGGAAAGATTATAGCCTTTGCAAACCAGAAGGGCGGCGTCGGAAAAACGACCTCTGCCGTCAACGTAGCTGCTTCGCTTGGCATTTTGGGACGTCGCGTCCTTGTCGTTGACCTGGATCCCCAGGGCAACACGACCAGCGGCGTTGGTATATCCAAAAAGACGCTGCGCAAGACCATGCACGACGTATTATCGGACGGCACCCCCGCATCCGAGGTCATTTTACCCACCGAATTTGAAAATCTTTGGATTCTTCCAGCCAATATTTCGCTGGCAGGCTCTGAATTTGACTTGTTTGAGGCAGAAGAAAGCGAATTTCAGATCAAAAAAGCGCTTGAACCGCTGAAGGAAGCTTACGATTACATTATTATTGACTGTCCGCCGTCGCTCGGCATGCTGACGGTCAACGCCATGACTGCTGCGGACGGCGTCGTCATCCCAATGCAATGTGAATTTTACGCGCTGGAGGGCCTGTCACAGCTGATGATCACGGTCAGCCGCATCAAGCAACACTATAATGCCGCGCTGAATATCACCGGCATTCTGGTCACCATGTATAACAGCCGTCTGCTGCTTTCCGTTCAGGTCATCTCCGAGCTGCGGAAGCACTATTCGGACAAGCTGTTCGAGCAATGCATTTCGCGCAACGTCAAGCTGTCCGAAGCACCCGGCTTTGGCGTGCCTGTCTACTATCACGACAAAAAGAGCAAGGGTGCCGAGGAGTATCTGGCCGTTGCCAAGGAACTCACGATGAGAATTTAAGGAGGAGCTTATCTCATGGCAAAGAAAGCAGGCGGTCTTGGCCGCGATTTCTACTCACTTTTAGACGATAACACGCCGGAGAACAGCAAAAACGGCACAACCATGCTGCGCATTTCGGACATCGAGCCGCGCTCCGATCAGCCGCGAAAGGATTTCAACCAAAATGCACTTGAAGTGCTGGCAGAATCCATCGGTGCGTACGGCGTTCTGCAGCCGATCATCGTTCGTGAAAACCCGGCGCTGGCCGGCTCTTACGAGATCATCGCCGGTGAGCGCCGCTGGAGAGCCGCCAAAATGGCAGGACTTTCCGAAATTCCAGTCGTCATCCTGGAGGGCGACGACCTGAAGGCAGCGCAGGTCTCCATTATCGAGAATATTCAGCGCGAAAACCTCAATCCCGTCGAAGAAGCGCTGGCTTACCGCGCTCTGATTGAAAAATTTGATCTGACGCAGGAAAAAGTCGCAGCGCAGGTCGGTAAAAATCGAGCGACCATCGCCAATATGATGCGACTTTTGGACCTGCCCGAGGATATTCTGGACATGCTGCGTGACGGTTCCATCACAACAGGACACGCGCGCGCGCTGCTGGGCCTTCAGCGCGAGCAGGACATCCCCGAGCTGGCAAGCAAAATTTTCATGTACGACATGACGGTCCGCGACGTAGAGAAGGCAGTCCGCCGCATGAATGAGCAGGCTGAGCTTGCCGAGTTGGCAGGGGAGGAAGCCGAGGACATCATTGACGCTGCCAATTCTCAGGCAAGCCTTCGCCGCCTGTACATCAAGGATCTGGAGCACAAGATGCTCGGCATCCTCGGCCGCAAGGTCAAGATCACCTCAACGCCAAAAAAGAAGACGGTTGAGCTGACCTACGAGAGCGACGACGACCTGGAAGAGCTTCTCAAAGCACTCTGCGGCAACCAAATTTTCGCCGAAGAATAATATATTATTTACATTTATACCATTTATTTACATTTTTGAAAGGAAATCATCATGTTAGACATCAAATATATCAAAGAAAATCCCGAAGAAGTCATTGCGCGCCTGGCCAAGAAAGGCAAGGACGCCAAAGAGGACATTGCACAGATTCTGACGCTGGATGCGCAGAGAAGAGCGTTGATCGGCGAGGTCGAGGCGCTCAAGGCCGAGCAGAACAAGGCAACCAAGCAGATTCCCATGCTCAAGAAGGCCGGACAGGACACAGCTCCCATTTTCGCCGAGCTCAAGGCTATGAGCGACAAGGCCAAGGCCATCGACGAGCAGCTCAAGGAGGTTGAGACGCAGCTGACCGGCGTTATGCTGGGTCTGCCCAACCTGCCCGACAACGATCTGAAGGAGGGCGGCAAGGAGAACAACGAGCCGCTGCGCTACTGGGGCGAGCCTCGCAAGTTTGATTTCGAGCCGCAGAACCACGTGGATCTTTGCACCTCGCTGGGTCTGATCGACTACGACCGCGGCACCAAGCTGGCCGGCTCCGGCTTCTGGATCTACATAGGCATGGGCGCCCGCCTGTAGTGGGCTCGTCTCAACTACTTCATTGACCCCCACC
>JAFTSR010000298.1 GCA_017467225.1 Clostridia bacterium
CACCATGAAGAAGGCTTAAAAACCAAAGACATAGGGCATCGCTCTAAAGAACAGTTTTGCTTGCCTACAAAACAAAAACCGCAGATTGACTTTCTGCGGTTTTTTGTATTATGGTAGATGAGTAAATTAGCCAATATTCGTATTATTTTAAATTCGCGTCAAAAAGAGGAGAAAATATTGGAAAAATCATGCGGAACGATACCGTACACGGTTAAAAACGGAACAATTTATTACTTGCTTATAAAAGCAAAGGATGACGGATACTGCGGATTTCCCAAGGGTCATGTCGAAGCAAATGAAAGCGAAGAAGAAACCGCACTTCGAGAAACATTGGAAGAAACATCAATCCATGTTCAAATCAACAGCGCGTTTCGCTATGAAATGTCCTATCAAATGGAAAAAGGAAATACCAAGACGGTCGTGTATTTCTTGGCAAAATTTCAAAATCAAACACCGAAACGAAATGAGTATTTCGAGGATTTTGAATATTTGATACTTCCATTTAAGAAAGCGCATCGACAGCTCTCATTTGAAAATGCTAAGCAGATGCTCAAAGAAGCAAATGATTTTTTAATGGTTGCCGCTCCCCAAGCCTCCCGTATCCTATAGGGGACAACCCGAAAGAGCGCATCCGAAGTCGGTTGCGCTCTTTTTTTATTATTTGTCCACTTTAAGGTTATATCGTAGAGCGTTATTGTTGAAGCATTCGTTTCACCTTTTCAAAATTATCTTCCACCGTGGCCGCGCCATTCAGATGTAAAATATCGCAGCGAAGAAGCTTTTGCCATTCGTCGTGCTTCATTTTGCTCCTCATGTTCATTCCACCCGTGTCGTAAGCTTTTGCCCACTCAATAAATTCAAGATGCTGCTGATACATATCACCACCCATCTCAATTCGTGTACCAAATCTCTCTTTTTCTCTTTGCTGCAGACGAGCAATTCGCACATCCGGATCTATTTCAATTCTTACAGCCAATGTAAAATATGGAATGAGTGCATCGCCCCAATCCACAAGTGAACCGGAGATCACAATATTCTCGGATGCATTGAGATCTTGCATCATCATTTCGAGCCGTTCCTCGCGCGGTCGCTTTTGCGTGAACTTAGGATCGGTCGGCAGCCAAAAATAGTCGTCCGCATCCATCAGCGCATAGCCCAACGCCCCGCTGATCTTTCTACCAAGCGTTGTCGTACCCGAACCAGATGCGCCAAAAATATGAATTACGTTTTTCATAGAACCCCCCTTGCTAACTACGTATTTTCCCCTCTCCGTCGACTTCGTCGACACCTCTCCCAAAGGGAGAGGTTAACTGTGCGCAGCGGGTGTGAGGGTAATCGCATGATGCTTCCTCTCAATTTCTCTCATTATACCACAATATCGGCAGAGATGCAATGCTCCCTGCCGATATTTCTTTATATCTCCTTGAAAAACGCGCGGATGGCGTCCTCGTCATGCGGCACGCTGCCCTGGATCATGCGATCCGAGCCGCCGCCTCTGCCGCCGAGCTTGGCGTGCAGATCCTTGGAAATGGCACGCAGCGGGAGGCTGTCTGCAATGCAGACGTAGCGCACGCTACCGTCCTGCTCGTTGGAGAAGACCGCGCAAGCACCCTTACAAAGAGCTGCTCCCTGCTCCGCCGCATAGCGCATGACGTTAGCATCGCTGCCACCGTCAAACACCAGAAGGTGTCTCTCACCGCGCTCTGCCGCGTCCTTGACACGGCCAAGCAGCAGCTCACGGCGACACTGTGCCAGCTCGCCGCGCAGCTCACCAATCTCCTTTTGCAGCCGCTGCACCGACGCCGGTGCCTCGTCGCGCGAGACGCTGAACGAACGCGCAATGGCTTCCAGCGCATCGTGTTCACGGTGCCACAGCGACAGTGCACGGTCTCCGCAGACCACCCAAAGGCGCACGCCGCCCTTGTAGCTGATGCTCTGCGCGATGCGGATGATACCGACCTCGCCGGTGTTTTCCACGTGCGGTGCGCAGCAAGCGCAGGCATCCACGCCGTCAATGGTCACAATGCGCACGTCCTCGGTCAGATCCAGCTTGGAGCGATAGGCAAGTGAAGCGAGAGTTGCCTCGTCGGGATAGGTCGCGCTGACTGCGTGACGCTCGCGTACGATGCGATTAGCCTCGCGCTCGATCTCGCGCAGCTGCTCCGCCGACAACAGTCCGCTGACGTCCATGGTCATCTCCTCGTCGCTCAGGTGGAAGCCGACGTTATCGTAGCCGTAAGCGGCATGGATCAAGCCGGAAATGATATGCTCTCCCGTGTGGTGCTGCATGCGGGTGTATCTCGTTTGGGCATTCAGCTGCCCGAGCACCGTCTGACCGACCGTCAGCGGCGCGTCTGTATAGTGCAACAGGCGATCCCCCACGATCTGCACGTCGCGCACCTGCGCGCCGTCCAGCGTGCCCGTGTCGGCGTACTGACCGCCACCCTCGGGGAAAAACGCGGTACGGTCCAGGACGACCGCATAGCCGTCGCCGTGCACCTCGCAAGAGAGCACCGTCGCGTCAAAGGCGAAGCAATGGCTTTGTGCCTCATACAACTTTTTCGTCGCGCCAACGCTTTTATAGATCACTTGATTCACGACGCGCTCTCCTCTACCACAGAAATGGTGGCATTATTTTTCAGATCCTCGGTCGCAATCCCGTCAATGCAGGTATCCCTGAGCTGGCTCTCGTAATTCTCATGGAAATACGCCTTTGCCTGCTCTATCGTGTAATCACTCTCGCCCTGCGCGATCATCGCCGCACGCAGCGACTCGTAATTTGCGGCTGTGTACTCATCCAGCAGCGCCTGATACTGCTCCTCGGTGCAGCTGTAGCCGCCCGCCTGGTAAACCGCGTGGCGCACCAGGTCCTGCTTGACCATCGATTTGCAATACTCAAAAATATAATTCGGCGTCATGCCGCTGTACTGCAAAAAGGTCTCGTAGTCCATCTGATATGCGGCGGCGTACTGGTTATACATGGTATAATAGTAGCCGTAATAATACATGACCGCATCGGCAGGATAGGCGTTGACCGCTGCATTTTCCATAATTTTGGTCCACAGCGCATTGCGGACAGCGCTGTCGTACAGTTCCGCCTCCATTTTGGTGCGCATGGAATTGGTAAATTCCTCTGCCGTCGTCATTTCGCCCTTAGTATAATCAGCGACGAATGCGTCATCCAACGTGGGAGTGCCGACGATGTAGTGTACCGTCATCTCAAAAATAGCGTCCTGACCGTTGAGCTCGTCCTTGCCGTAATCCTCGGGGAAGGTGACAGGAACCTCCTTCATCTGCCCGGGAACAAGTCCGATCATGCCGTCCACAAAGCCGGGAATGTAGCCGTTGGACGTGGTGTTGACCGTAATGGTCTGCTTCAGGCCGGTGCCTCCCTGGAAGGCCTCGCCGTTCAGCTTACCGACGTAGTCCATGACGATGGTATCGCCCTCGGCAACGGGTCGGTCGGTGATCTTGGCATCGGGATGATGCTCAGCTAAAATGGCGTTAATCTGCGACTGCAGTGTCGTCTCGGGCACGGTGATATCCTTCTTGCTGATGCTGACCGACAGATTTTTGTAACGCCCCAGCTGCACGTAGTCGGACATATTCAAGGTAAAATAATCGACCAGCGGATAGTTTTTCTCCGGATCGAACTGCTCCAGCGTGACCTCATCGGCAGCTGCAGAATCCCCGGGCTGATCGGTCGTATCGTCGGTGCCGGGCAGCGGCAGCTCGATATCACTATCGTCCTCGGGCTGCTTTCCCGGCTGCTCGCAAGCAACGCAGGCAAGCGCCAAGACAAGGCAAAGCGCCAGCGCCATCCATCTGATGTATCTCGTTTTCATATAAATTCCTCTCTTTTTTGAATTCATACAGGAAAAAGGACCCGCTCCATCCTCAAAGTGAGATGTACCCGGGTCCTTTAGATTCCCGTTCGGAACGAAACAGAATTATGCCTCTTTCACGTCCAGAACCTTCTTGCCGTTGTAGTAACCGCAAACCTTGCAAACGCAGTGGGGACGAACCATCTCACTGCAAGCAGGGTTGGAGCACTTAACTACTGCGGGCATGGTCAGCTTGCTGTTATTCGAGCGTCTCTTATCTCTGCGAGCACTCGAAACCTTTTTCTTTGGTACTGCCATTGACGTACACCTCCTTATCGCAGACCGCTGGGTCTGCAGCGCTGTTATATTTTTTAATTATTCCTCTTCATTTTTGTCAAGCAACGTCGCAAGGATCGCAAGTCTTGGGTCGATCTCGCGCTCAGCGCAATCGCAAGGTCCTTCACGCCGCGGCTTGCCGCACTTGGGACACAGCCCTTGGCAATCCTCACCGCAGAGCAATCTCATCGGGAAGGACAAAAACAGTGCATCGCGCAGCTCTTCGCTCAGGTCCAGCTGACCGTCCACAATGACGACGTACTCGTCGACATTCTCGTCCAACTGCTCCTCACTCAGCGTACCCTCGTTGACGACAGTTCGCTCAAACGACATATCAAAGACACCGCTCACAGGCGACAGACAGCGAGCACATTCGCCGCTGTACGGCACCTCAATTTGCAGCGTCAGGCGCATGTAACCGCCCTCGTTGGTGACCTTTCCGCTTGCATGCGCTTCTCTCTCAAAGCAAACACCATACGGCGCCTCGGGAGAGAAACTACCGTCGATCTCCAGAACGTCCGTAAGACCCTTGAGCATGGCACGCATATCCAGCGTCATGTTCGACCTCCAACTCCGACGACAGCGCATACGACCGACCGCACAGCGGTCGACGCAGCATATATCGTCTTGACATAAAATGCAACGCTATATATTATATCCGATTTTTGCAAAAAAGTCAAGACCTTTTTGAACTTTGTTCAAAATTTTTCGGGATATTTTGCAGTAAATCCGCACCATTTCGGGGTTTTCATGCCGTTTTCGGTGCTTTACACGATGGTATAGCTTCCCGTACCGATCTCAAAGTGCCATCTGCCGCCCTCGACCGTCGCGCACAGCTCATCGGCAGACAGCTCCACGCCGTTAACACACAGCGTCTCTCTGCCATCCGCGACCGAAAGAATGACCGTCGCGCTGCTGCCCATCGGAACGGTAAAGCAATAGCGGAAGCCGTCGTCCATCGCATCCCACGCGCTCTCGATGCGACCGTAGCGGCTGTCGTAGTGCGCCTTGACGTGGCGGATGGGCGTCTGACCCTTGGGCAGCTGCGCCGGCGTGCGGGTATCGGGCTCAGGCGCGAGCACGAAATGCTCAAAGCCGCCCGTTCTCGGATCGGGACGGATACCGGCCATATAACCAAACATCCACTCTGCCACAGCACCGTACGCATAATGGTTAAAGGAGTTCATGCCGACAGGACCGAAGCCCTTCTCCACCGTGTAGGAGTTCCATCTCTCCCAAACGGTAGTGGCACCCTGCAGAACGCTGTACAGCCAGGAGGGATCCTTGGTCTGCAGAAGCAGCGAGTACGCCAGATCGTTCATGCCGTTCTCACCCAGCGTGCGGTTGAGAATGCCCGTGCCGACAAAGCCGGTGGACAGGCAGTAATCGTTGCTCTCGATTTTGTCGCGCAGCCTCCGTCTGAAGTTCTCAACCAGCTCCGGCTCGCTCTCCTCATCGATCATGCCAAAGGCAAGCGCCAAAAGATAACCGGTCTGCGTATCCTCGGTCAGCGAGCCGTCATCCTTGAGATACGTTGCTCTCCAATGTGCCAAAATCTTTTCGCGCAGATGGTGATAGTATGCTGCTCTGACCTCGTACTTGGTCTCGCAGCGAGCCAGCACCTTGGAAAATCCGCTCATCAGGTAAGCGTCAAACGCGTAGTAGCAAACGCCGATGTAGGTTTTGTCTGTCACATCGTAGCACAGCCAGTCGCCGTAGGTCGGCTTGGGGCCGTTCATACCGTACTGCTCCAGCGAATGCATGTAGGACTCCATCGCCTCGTAGTGATCGGCCAGCAGCGTCTCGTCGCGGAACATGCGCCACATCTGGTAGGGCACGGTGATTGCCGCATCACCCCAAGCCGCGGCATTGCGACCGACGATCGGCAGCGTCGGAATGATGTCGCCCACCTCGCCGTCGTAGCTTGCCTGACAAGCGCGTACGTCGCCCAGCCACTTGCGCATGAAGCGATGTGTGTCATAGAAATAGGCACCCGCACCGCAGAAAATCTGGGTGTCGCCCGTCCAGCCGTAGCGCTCGTCACGCTGCGGACAGTCGGTCGGATTGGAGAAATAGTTGCCGCGCATACCCCAAACGATCTTGGAAATCAGCTGATTGACCAGCGGATGATCGGTCTCGATCATGCCCGTTTCCTTCATATCCGAGAACACGACGCGGCCCTGTACGCTGCGAACCTCGATATCCGCGTCGGCGTGAAGCTCCAGATAGCGGAAGCCATAGTAGGTGTGCGTCGGCTCGTAGGTCTCGGTGCCGCGACCTGCGGCGATATACGTCATGCGAGAGAGGGCACGACGGTAGTTTTCCACGTACATGCTACCGGCAGGGCCGTCGTTGCCGCGCGATCTGTCGCCGCTGTCGTTGAGCATCTCGGCAAAAATGCCCGTAACCATGGTGCCGGACGGAGCACCTGCAATGGTGATCCGCGGACGGCCGACCATGTTCTGCCCCATGTCTAAGATCAACTTCTGTCCTACCTTGAGCTTGATGGCCTCACACCCCTGTCCGACCGTTCGGGAGAGCACGTGGATCTTTCCGAATTCGCTGCCGTCCTCGTCCACGCCGTCATGCAGCACCGCGCTCACGGGCGTGCGTGTCAGCTTGGGATGCACCCGCAGCGGATCGCCGACAAACGGCTCAACGATGCCGTCAAACTGTTCGTATGCCACCGCGTCGCTCCAGTCATACGCCTCGGGAGAGAGCGAGGGATCGGGCACGCGCGCGTCATAGTACTCACCGTCCCAGATATCCGCCGCACGGATGGGACCGCCGATGGCAGTCTGCCAACCGGGAGCGCTGGCGTACAGCGTGCTGCGACCGTCCGCGCCCGTTACCTCAATTTCGCCGCAGAAGGCAACCACGCTGTCCTCGCAATAATAGCCGCAGGACATCTGACCTGCCCACCATCCCTGCGAAACGACCGCCACCAAGGTATTGTGCACTCTGTCGCCACACAGCGGCAAAAGATCGTATTCATAAGAAAAGACGCGATGCTTGTAATCGGTCCATTCGGGCTTGAGCTCATCATAGCGCATGCCGTCGTCCATCTTTGTGCCGACACGCAGACCGTTGACAAACAAATCAAATACACCCAGCGCCGTCGCACGCACAACAGCCGCGCGCACTCCCACCGGAAGATCGAACTCACAGCGGAACAGCACCAGTCCGTCACCGGTCTTGGCTGGCTGCTCACAGGTGTTGAACGGTGTTGTTTGCTTCCAGGGATGAACGTGCTCCTGCGTCTGCAGCTGCGCGTTGGTGATAAACGTTGCTTTTTTCATGATCAAGCCCTCTCTTTTCTCAAGTCGCGCGGCCGCCGTGCAGCCACGCCTGTCCTACAAATGATACCACATTTTTCGCCGCTTGGCAATGGGCAGCTTGCACAAGATTGCCAAAGATTATTTGTGCAAAATCACAACGCGCCGAAATTATCAAAAAAGCATTGACAAACGCAGCACAAGGATGTAAAATATAGGGGAATACATTTTAAGGAGATTTTTATGATCCGTTTTGAAAACGACTATGCCGAGGGCGCACATCCTGCCGTCCTTCAGGCCTTGATCGATACCAACACCGCACAGACCCCCGGCTACGGCACAGACACTTATTGCGAGTCAGCTCGCGCCACCGTTCGCCGCCTGTGCGAGCGCGAGGACGTTGACGTACATTTTCTGGTCGGCGGTACGCAGACCAACACCATTGCCATCTGTGCCGCGCTGCGTCCTCATCAGGGCGTTATTGCCGCGACCACGGGACACATTGCGGTACACGAATCCGGTGCTATCGAGGCCACCGGTCACAAGGTGCTGACGCTTCCCTCGGGCGACGACGGCAAGATCACCGCCGTACAGGTACGTGACTACGTTCTTGCCCACCGTGCCGACGCAACCTTTGAGCACATGGTGCAGCCGGCCATGGTCTATATTTCGCAGTCCACCGAGAACGGTACCGTTTATACCTTGGACGAGTTGGACGCCCTGTGGCAGACCTGCCGCGAGCTGGACATTCTTCTGTACGTGGACGGCGCACGTCTTGGCTACGCTTTGATGTCCGAGGGTGCCATGTCCCTGCCCGAGCTGGCCGCTCGCTGTGATATGTTCTATATCGGCGGCACCAAAATGGGCGCGCTGTTCGGCGAGGCGCTGGTCATCTCCAATCCCGCCGTCAAAAAGGATTTCCGCTATATTCTCAAGCAGCACGGCGCTATGCTGGCCAAGGGCAGACTGCTGGGCGTGCAATTTGAAGCGCTCCTTGGTAACGGACTGTATTTTGAGATCGGTGCCAAGGCCAACGCACAGGCCGCTCGCCTGCGTGCTGCATTTGACGCACTCGGGGTACCCATGCGCTATGACTCGCCCACCAACCAGCAGTTCCCCATTCTGCCCGACACCGTGCTTGCTGCGCTGTCTGAAAAATACGCCTTCTCTTACTGGGAGCGCGTCGATGACACCCACAGTGCCGTTCGCTTCTGCACCGGCTGGGCAACCGAGGACGAGAGCGTTGACGCGCTGATCGCTGACTTGAAGGAGATTTTACCGTAATCATGATCAACTATACGCTTCCCGAAACCATTCCCCTGGGCTTGCCGCAAACAGACTCGGCACATGCCCGCCGCGCCTTGGCTTTGTTCCAGCAGGGCTGCCAATGTGCACAGGCCACCTTCTGCGCCTTTGAGGACATCACAGCGCTGCCGCATGACACCTGCATGGCACTTGCCGCTTCGTTCGGCGGCGGTGTTTCCCGCATCCGCGGCGGTTGCGGTGCGCTGTCCGGCATTCTGATGGCCGCCGGCGTGCTGCTCTATCCCACCTTTCCCAAGGAAAGTGCCAAGGACGATCACTACCGCCTGACGCAGTATCTCGCCGCTCGCTTCAAGGAGCGCATGACCAGCATTTACTGCCGAGATCTTTTGCAATTGCCGGGTACGGTGGAGATGCCGATCAGCAGCAAGCGCACGTCGCAATATTATGCCGACCGTCCCTGTGCGGCTGCCATTGTGGCTGCAGCGGAGATTCTGGAAGATGTGCTGCAGATGCATCGGCGCGGCGAGCTGGCCTAAGTGCTCAGAGAAGCGGCCTGCGAAGAAACGAAAGCGTTTTTGAACGGAAAATAATCAAAAGTGTTTTGAGGGGAGCGCGAGGGGAAACTTTTTTCCAAAAAAGTTCCCCTCGCACCTAAATACTTCTTCATGAAAGGAGCAAGCCATGAAAGCCGTTGCCATTATCTGCGAATACAATCCCTTCCACCGCGGTCACGCGTATCAGATCGACTGTGCCCGTCGAGATTGCCAAGCTGACGCTGTCATCTGCATCATGAGCGAGCTTTTGACCCAGCGCGGCGAGCTGGCGATCGCCGACCCATACCACCGCGCCGAGGCTGCCATCCGTTGCGGTGCAGATGTGGTGCTCAGCCTGCCCTTCCCCTACAGTGGCGCCGCTGCCGAGCACTTTGCCACAGCCGGCGTCCATATTGCGACCGCGCTGGGCGCGACACATCTTCATTTTGGTAGCGAGTGCGGCGACCTTGCCTCGTTGCAAAAAGCGGCGACGCTTGTAAACACCCCCGAATTTATCGCGCAGCTGACCGCCCTGCAGCGCGAGCAGCCCGAGCTTGGCGTTATGCAGGCGCGTGAGATGCTGCTGCAGCGCACACTCGGCATCAATGGCTTCCCTGACGGCGCAAACGATCTTTTGGGGCTGGCCTATCTTGCCGCCATTGAAGCACAGCGCAGCCCTCTCCTTCCCATGACCACCCAACGCGTCGGACAAGACTACCGTGACGACGCACACACCGCTGACACTTATGCCTCGGCTTCGGCTCTGCGCCGCCTGTGGCGAGAGAACGGTTCGCTTCACGCGCTGGCAAAGCGGTTGCCGCCCGAAAGCTACGACGCGCTTTGCCGCGCCCGCGAAGATGGACTCTGCCCCACCAACACCGACCGTCTGTCTGTCGCCGCACAGGCCTTCTTGCGCTTGGCCGATCCCACGCAGCTCGCGCAGTACGCCGAGCTTGGCGGCGGTATGGCGCAGCGGCTGATCACTACGGCACAGTCTTCCACCTACCATCGCCTGTCCGATCTGATCGCCGCGGCAGCCACCAAGCGCTACACCAACGCACGGCTGTGGCGTGCCCTTTGGTTTGGGTGGTGCGGCGTCGCGCCCGACGATGTAACTGCACCTCCCGCCTACACGCGTCTACTCGGCTGCAGCCCGCAAGGTCGCGCTTACCTTTCCTCGGTTCGTAAGAGCGCTGCCATTCCCGTGCTCACCAAGCCGGCCGACGTTCCAAAGACGCCTGCCGCCGCGCGTCAGCACGCCCTGGAGCAGGCCCTGGCTGCGCTGTACACTCTCGCGCTGCCCACGCCGCGCCCGACCGGCTTTTTCCTGCGCGCCATGCCCTATCTTGCCGACTCCTGAAGAGCGGCCGGCGCTTCCGTACAAAATTTCCAAAATCCCGCCATTACCCCTTGACTTTTTCTGCAGTTTGTGGTATGATAGATGTAGTATAGTCAAATGCGCGAAAGGAAGATAATATCATGGCAAATCAAGAAAAGATGCCCGTCAGCGGTGAGTACCTGGAATATCTCGGCAAGCCGCTGGTTCGTGAGGGCGACACCATCTGCTACGGCGATATGAATGAAAAATGCATTCTCATCATGGAGATTCTCTCCTATAAGGATAAAGACAATCAGAAGCTGCCCGACAAGATCATGATTCAGATCATCGATTCCAAGGATCCCAATCGCATCATCCGCCAGGGCTCCTACAACGGCTTGCACGATGCCTTCCGCATGGGACTGATCTGGCTCGATCAGGCTCTGCAGCAATGATCATTCAAAACAGCGTGTATCGGTACACGCTGTTTTTTTGGAATTTTGTACATCTTTCTCACGATTTTTGTTGCTATCGTTGCTCGCTTTTTAGCCATTTTCGCAACTTATGCCGTTATATGGCTGTTTTTTTGCTTTCATTGCGCAAAAAAGGTGTTGACAAAACAAGAAAAACGTGTTATAATAACAACGATAAATGGGGTATGAGGGCTTTGGTTTCTCATACACACCGAAATACACGAGAGGAAGGTTCGAAATGGAAATTGCTATTATTGCTCATGACACAAAAAAAGAACTGATGACACAGTTTTGTATTGCTTACTGCGGTATTCTGAGTAAGCACAATCTGTGTGCCACGAGTATCACTGCAAAATGTATTTCCGAGGCCACCGGGCTTGAGATCGAACGCCTTCTGACGGGTGAACAGGGCGGCGAGCAGCAGATTGCTTCCCGCATCGCCTACAATGAGATCGACGTCTTGCTCGATTTCCGCGACACCAGACCGCAAGAGAGAGATAACGACACCGAGCGCGAGCTGTTCCGCTTGTGTGATATGTATAACATTCCCGTTGCTACCAATATCGCCACCGCAGAGGTACTCATCACCGCTCTTGACCGCGGAGATCTGGACTGGCGTGAGCTGCTTAATCCGCACAGCGCCAAGGCCCGCTCCAAGAAAAAGGCATAACCGCCAACCCAAAGAACACGTGCTACCCGACCGTCGTCCCACAGAGAGAGAGCCAGTTGCTGCAAGGCTCTTGCCCGACACCCGTAGCATACCGCCTTTGGGATAATTGCATAGTTCAACGAAGTAAAACGTTCGGGTGGAACCGTGCGGACTCTTATGACTCCACACCCCGGCAAGCGACAAGCTTGTCGGGGTTGTTTTTATAACCAAATAAACTTTAATATAAACGAAAGGAATGAACCCCATGTTTTGCGTAAAATTTGCAGAAAAAGAAATCAGCTTCGACGCACCGCTGTCCGTCTTTGACGCAGCCAAGGCTGCCGAGCTGGTCACCCGCGCCCACATTGCTGCCCGTGTCAACGGCAAGGTGGTCGATATGACCACGCTACTTGATGCCGATGCTACCGTCGAGCTGCTCACCTTTGACAACGCCGACGGCAGACACGTGTTCAACCACACCGCCGCTCATATTCTGGCACAGGCTGTCAAGCGTCTGTATCCCGCAGCCAAGCTGACCATCGGCCCTGCCATTGAGTCCGGCTTCTACTACGATTTCGACAGCGACGTTCCCTTTGGCACCGATGCTCTTGCCGCTCTTGAGGGCGAGATGAAAAAAATCGTCAAGGAGAACCACCTCATCCGTCGCTTCACCCTTCCCCGCGACGAGGCCATCAAGCTGATGACCGAGCGCGAGGAGCCCTACAAGGTGCAGCTGATCGAGGAGCTGCCCGAGGGTGAGACCATCAGCTTCTACCGTCAGGGTGAGTTTGTGGATCTTTGCGCGGGTCCTCACCTCTTCGCTACGGGCGCCATCAAGGCCTTTAAGCTGACCCAATGCACGGGCGCTTATTGGAAGGGCGACCAGTCCAACAAGCAGCTGCAGAGAGTTTACGGCACGGCATTCCCGTCCAAGGACGAGCTGCGTACCTACCTGGAAATGGTAGAGGAAGCAAAGAAGCGCGACCACAACAAGGTTGGTCGCGAGCTGGAATATTTCACCACGGTTGACGTCATCGGCCAAGGCTTGCCGATTCTCTTGCCCAAGGGCGCACGTACTGTGCA
>JAFTSR010000299.1 GCA_017467225.1 Clostridia bacterium
ACTGTCAAACAGCCGCACAGCCAGCGCTGTATACCGCGCAGCCGTCTCTGTCTCACCGCACGTATCTGCCATATCGGCAAAATTCCGCATGGCAACGTAGGCACCGTAGTTGGGATAGATGGCATAGACCGGGTCCGCCACACACGGGTTGCCGGAAAGCTCGCTGATGCAAGGAATAAGATCGCCGATGGGGCACTCGTCCATGCAGCGCGTAAACCAAGCAAACACATCCGCGGTTCTCGCAAGATAGGTGCACCCAAGCGCGACGTTCTTGCCCGACGCACGCCACGTTTCTGCAATAGCGTTCAGAATATGCGTGTTGCCGTCCAGCTCATAGTCCTCGCCGATGTGGTGATCGATGATACGCCCCCAATGGTCGCCGAAGTTTTTGTTTTCGAGGAAAAACTCGACTACCGCCTTTGCCAGCTCGACAAAGCCGTAGCGCGCCAGCTCCTGCACGCCGCGACCGGCATCACGCGCCCAGACCTGGTCATAGTAGCAGGTGCCGGGATGCGGTACGGTCGAGGTATGCATATAGCCGCGCGGGAAGTCTCCGCTGCCATCGTCCACCTTGGCGATCAGATCCGCCAGATTTTCGGCAAAGATGCGCCCCATATCGTGAGCAAATTCGCAGCCCTCAAAGCGTATTTTGGGTGTTTTCATAGTCACCTCCATCAGCTGTGCCGATAGCACACGCGTTTTTTGCATTATACCATGTGCCGTTGCATTTGTCAATAAAAAATCACGAATTTTCTTGACTTTTCTTCCCTTCTGTGTTATAATGTACGCCCAATCAACAAAAGAGAAAGAAGGGATATCATGAACACCGTTTGGTCCGATCACATTCAAGGCATCGACACCCTGTTTACCTCGCGTGCCTTGCGCTTTGCCGACTGCTTTGCGCCGCAGTATCTGCCACTGTTCGCCCTGCCCGATGACAAGCCCATCCGCATTTTGGAGATCGGCTGCGGTCCCGGTGCGCTTGCCGCCGCGCTGCGCCGCCACTATCCCTTGGCCGAGATCGTAGGGCTCGACCGCGACAGTGCCTTTGTCGACTACGCCCGTGCGCACGTCAGCGGTGTGACCTTTGTCGAAGGGGACGCCACCGCCCTTCCCTTTCCCGACGGTAGCTTTGACGTTACGATATCCAATACCGTCGCCGAGCACATTGAGCCCTCTGCCTTTTACGGCGAGCAGCGACGGGTGCTCAACGAAGGCGGCGTCTGCCTTGTCCTCTCCTCCCGCAAGGGCATCAGCGCCATGCCCGAGGAGCCAAGCACGGCATTTGAAAACGAATTTTGGAGCACCGTGCAAAAGCATGACAACACTATGAAGGAGCACGGCGTTTGCCAATATCCGCAAAATGAAATGCAAATGCCCGTGACCATGACGGAACATGGCTTTGAACGCGTCACAAGCGGATACATCGTGGCCGATCTGACGCCCGACGACCCTAAATATCCGCCCGAGATGGCACGCGCCATGCTGCAGTCGCGCCGCGTTGGTGAGCTGGACGCCATCGCCTCCACCCGCCATACCATGCCGGAGCATATCAGCGAAGCGCAGATTGCGCAGATGCTTACCCTTGCCAACGCACGGCACGATGCGCGCCTTGCCCTCTACGAGCGCGGCGAGAAGGTGTGGGACACCTCGGTCTCGATCATTATGGTGCTGCGGGGGGTCAAGGCGACCGAAAACGGAGGTGCACCATGCTGAAGTTCGGAATGCCAACACTGATTGAGGCAGCATCACTTGAGCAGTGCGCTGCGCTTTGCCATAAGCTCAGCTTGGATTTTATTGAGTTGAACATGAACCTGCCGCAGTATCAGCTTAATATCATAAACGCTGCGTATTTTCGTTCAGTAGCCGAGAAAAACGGTATTTTTTACACCATTCATCTGGACGAAAACCTCAATGTCAGCGATTTCAATCCCGCCGTCGCAGCAGCCTACACAGAAACTGTTCTGCAAACCATCACACTCGCAAAGCAGCTGCACGTGCCGCTGCTCAACATGCACCTCTCTCGCGGTGTCTACTTCACCCTTCCCGACCGCAAGGTCTATCTGTTCTCGGAATATAAAGAGCAATATCTGGCCTCACTGATCGCTTTCCGCGATGCCTGTGAGCAAGCCATCGGCGATGCCGATATCAAAATTTGCATTGAAAATTGCAGCGGTTGGCAGGATTTTCAAAAGGAAGCACTTGAGATTCTGCTCGCCTCGCCCGTCTTTTCGCTTACGCTTGATATCGGGCACAATCACGGCAGTGGCGGCTCGGACGGTGCGTACATTCTCTCCCATCGCGATCGTCTCGCGCACATGCATATGCACGATGCGATAGGCAAAAAAGATCACCTTCCCCTGGGTACGGGCGAGCTTGACATCCAAGGCTTCCTTGCATTGGCCAAGACCTGCTGCCGTACCGTCGTCCTTGAAACCAAAACTGTTGCAGGCCTTGAAGCGTCGGTAGCCCGTCTGCACTCTCATTTTCTGCCTCAACTTGCAGTTGACCTTGCCGACTCAACTACCGGTTAACCCCATCGAAAGCAAAAAAGCAATCCATCCGATCAAAACCGCTCTAACTAAACGGAGCGGTTATTGATTTTTGCATTGCTTTTTGTTATAATATAGGCATATTTGAAGCAAAAAGGAGTGATACCATGCTCGACAACAAGGCCTTTGGCGCGCTGATCGCCTCCCGTCGCCGCGAGATCGGTCTGACGCAGGATGCTTTTGCGGCCATGCTCGGCATTACGCCGCAGGCAATTTCCAAGTGGGAGAACGGTGTTGGCTATCCCGACGTGACGCTGTTCCCCGATATTGCCCGTTCGCTGGACGTCTCTTTGGAGATGCTGTTCGGCACGCAGGTGACCGATACGAAAGAGGAGGAGCCGGTATCCGTCGACACCGCCGCTCCCACAGCCATCCCACTCTTGCCCAACGTTCCGCCTGAACACTGCTCCCTGCCTCCCGTCGCAGCAGGCAGCCATTTTATTTGCTATTCCGACAAAGTGCTCGCAGAGCGCGGTGAGGACGCGGACATCGTCCGCTTTACCGACGGCAGCTGCGCCGATCTGGCCTCCGGCGAAGTCGAAAACTGCGGATCGGGTGAGATTCGCTTGCTGCCCGTCGTAAACGGCCATGCCAACCACCCACAACGCGACGACGCACCGCAGACGCGCACCGAGGACTTTCTGTACTTCCACTCTATCCAGCTTCTGTGCCGTGGCAGCGGAGAGGTCACCGTCAAAACCTCGCCCGACGGACAGGGGCACATGGAGGCACGCGGCCCCGCTGACTTTCTTGAGAGCGTGTCGGCTCTTGTCAAGGACGAGACGCTGACGCTGGAGATTGCGCCCAACGGTAGCGGCGATACCAAAGGAAGAGAGATCATCGTATGGCTGCCGGTCGCCTCGGGCGGTCAGCTGAATGCGCACATCACCGGCTGCTGCAAGGTGAACTGCGAGCCGGCGTTCTCCCATACCGCCGTCAATATCAGCGGCTGCGGTGAGCTGCACGGCAGCCGCACGCAAACCATGACCGCCGCCATTTCCGGCTGCGGCAACATCCATTTGAACAGCGCGGAGGACAACACCTCTATTACGGTCAGCGGCTGTGGTGAAGCGGTCGTCGATTACGCGGCAAACCCACATGTGAATATCAGCGGCTCGGGCGAGGTGACGCTGCGTCGGGTCAGCGGCAGCATGTCCGTTGCCGTCGGCGGCTCGGGCGATGTCACAGCCGCCGGCGAGCTTGACAGCTTCAGTTGCCACCTGGACGGTGCAGGCACTATCTACGGAGAGCAGCTCTCAGTCAGCGAAGCCACGATTGTCATCAACTCCACCGGTACCGTCAGACTTGGGCGCATCCGCAGCCATTCCAAGGAAAAGCTTGGTCAGGCAGCAACGCTGCACGTCGCCCACCGCGGCAATCCCGTCGGCGGCACGGCACATCTGCCGCTCAAGTGAAAGAAGGTGGGGCGTTGCCCCACACCCCACAAGAGGAACTTTTTGAAAAAAGTTCCTCTTGACTCTTCAAAAACTTCAATCAATTCATTTTCATCTATCTTGTGGGGTAGGGGCCCCACGTGGACGTTCCTCTCCATTTAGATAGGACAGAACCGTCAAAACCTTATTCCATAACCTTTTTTCCAAAGTTTTTGGAAGTCAAGAAACCTTTTTTCAAAAAGGTTTCTTGCGGGTGCAGGGCAGAGCCCTGCCCACCGAAGGCCCCTCACCTCTCTATCTTGTGGGGTAGGGGCCCCACGTGGATGTTCCTCTCCGCATATCCAGAACGCTGCTGCTTGAAAATCAGCAAAAAAATTTTTCAAAAGGTTTTGGAGATTCCAAAGAACCTTTTCTCAAAAGGTTCTTTGGCGGGGTCAAGGGGCAGAGCCCCTTGCACCTCCCCCTCACTGCTTGCCATCAAACCCTGTCACAAAGCCGGACATCTCAGCCGAGCAAAGATCGCCGCCGATGACACGATTGCGGTAGACCAGCACTTTGGCAAGCACAGGACCCTCGGCACCGGGATAATTTTTCACGGTAAAGGTGTAGCGTACCACCGGCTTGTTCTTGTACTTGGTGAGATTGAGCCCTTGCCGCATCTGCAGCTCGTTGTAAGCCGTCAGAATTTTGTCAAATGCCGATGGCAGCGTTACATCTACCTCTTCAACGTCGTCTGTGTTGACCTCCCAGCCAAACTGCGTGAGAAATTTGGCAGCATCCTCCGCCGTCTTGACCTTCTCATACGAAATCACCTGTACGACCTCCTCGCCGTCGCTTCCCACCTGCACGTCTCCCTCGCCTGCAACGTAACCGGGAACCAACGCAATGACGGTGATCAGCGTCGCCAGCGCCACACAGATCACGCCGAAAAACTTGATGGTCGTCGCCCGTACCGAATACACAAACATAAATATAAGCCTCCCACTTTTGCATGTGTTCAAAGATTTCTCTTTGCCACACCATATGCTGTGGGAGGCTATTTTATGATTGTATTACGATTTTTTTGAGGAATAGTAGGACAGCGGCTTTTCGTGATGCGCGTGAATGCTGTGCAGTATGCCTGCCATCATGTAGATGGCCAGCACCGACGAGCCGCCATAGCTCATAAACGGCAGCGTAATACCAATGACCGGCAACAGCGCCAGGCACATACCGACGTTTTCCAGCGTCTGCAACATCATGCACGCGCCCAACCCTGCGGCGATATAGCCGCCCATGGAGGAGTCCGCACGATAAGCAATGATAAAGACGCGAATGACCAGCACCAAAAGCGCCGCTAAAATGATAAATCCGCCGAAGAAGCCAAGCTTCTCGCACGCCGTCGCATAGATAAAATCGGTGTGCGCCGCCGGCAAAATACGATATGCCTCGCCGCCCTCAATGCCCTTGCCAAGAAATCCGCCGGCCATGATGGCGTCACGGCTGAGCAGCGGCTGATAACCGTAGCCCATCGGGTCCATTTCCGGCGAAAAGCCGATCAGAAGACGCTTGCGCTGATAGTCCTCCAACGTTCCCCAGACGAACGGCAGCACCGCCGCCGCTACAATCGGAATGGCCAGGAAGTACCACTTGTTCAGTCCGGCGCAAAACAGCATGACCACCACAAATCCAAAAAAGATCAGCGCCACGCCCAAATCTCCCGTCAGAAGGATCAGCAGAATAATCACGCCTGCATGAATCATCAACCCCAAAAGGGTCATCGGTCGGTCAATGCGCCCGGCCGTGCGGGAGAGATGATAACCGAAGGTAATCGCCAGCGCCGTCTTGACAAACTCGGAGGGCTGAATACCAAACGGCAGAAAGGAAAAATACAGCCAGCTCTGGTTGGTTCCCTCGCTCTTACCCGTCAGCAGCAAAACGACCAGCAGCGCCACCGAGCCCAGCAAAAGATAGGGCGAAAAGCGCCGCGCAATGACGCGATAATCCAAATTCGCCAGCGTGACCATGGCAAAAAAGCCAACCACCGTCGCGCCGATCTGCATAGGCAGCACGCGGTCACCAAACGTTTCCCTTCCTCCCCACAGCGTCAGAATACTCATCAGAGAAAGAATTGTCGTGCAAGAGAGCAGCACGCCGTCCAGCGCCAACAATTTTCTGATGCAAAATCGAACGATTTTTCCGAACATGCGTACCTCCTCTCCGGCATAGCGCCAATTTTTTTAAGCAAAGGGGGATTTTACTGAAAAATCCCCCATCATCATCAATACTGTCTGCCCCAGATAACCATGTGCTTGGCCGGCTTGCCGCAGCAAACACAAACGTCGGACAGATGATCCTCCACAAACGGAATGCAGCGGGACTTGACGCCACCGGTCTGCTCCTTGATGGACTCCTCACACTCGACGTCGCCGCACCACATTGCCTTGATAAAGCCGGGACGGTTCTCTGCAATGTCCAGAAGCTCGTCCATGCTTGTTGCAACGTGGGTCTTTTCCTCCAGGTTCTTGCGGACGCGCGCAACCAGCTCGCCGTAAACCTGCGCCAGCATAGCGTTGACCTCCTCGACAAGGTTGTCCAGAGAAACAAACTTCTTTTCTCTCGTTACACGGCTGACCAGAACGCAGGAATTGTTCTCAATATCCTTCGGGCCGATCTCCAAACGCATGGGCACGCCCTTCATCTCGTACTGGCTGAACTTCCAACCGGTGGACTGGGTATCATCGTCGTCCAGCTTGACGCGCAGACCTGCAGCCTTGAGCTGATCGTACAGAGCGTTTGCCTTGTCAAGCACGCCTTCCTTGTGCTGTGCAATCGGAATGATGACCACCTGGATGGGAGCGATGGCAGGCGGCAGGATCAGACCGTTATCATCGCCGTGCGTCATAATGATCGCGCCGATCATGCGGGTGGAAACACCCCAAGAGGTCTGATGCGGATACTTCACCTGGTTATCGCGACCGGTAAAGGAAATATCAAATGCCTTGGCAAAGCCGTCGCCGAAGTAGTGCGTCGTACCGCCCTGCAGAGCCACGCCGTTGTGCATCATGGGCTCGATGGTGTAGGTCGCCTCAGCACCTGCAAACTTCTCCTTCTCGGTCTTCTGACCGGTCACAGCGGGAATGGCCAGAGACTCCAGGTAGAAGTCCTCGTAGATCTTAAGCATGCGAAGCGTTTCTTCCTTGGCCTCCTCGGGCGTCTCGTGCATGGTGTGACCCTCCTGCCACAAAAACTCAGAGGTGCGCAGGAAGGGACGGGTGGTTTTTTCCCAACGAACGACCGAGCACCACTGGTTGTACAGCTTGGGCAGGTCGCGGTAGGAGTGAATGATATTCTTGAAATGCTCGCAGAACAGCGTCTCGGAGGTGGGGCGCACAGCCAGTCTCTCACTCAGCCG
>JAFTSR010000018.1 GCA_017467225.1 Clostridia bacterium
CGGTGTCACCCACCAAAATCTCGCCATCGCCGTCGATGCAAAGCAGGTAAACAAATGAGTCGGGCGTCACGGTAAGCGTTGTCGGTGCGGTCAACTGACGCGTCTTGAAGTAACGGCAGTGTGCGAGCACGGTGTCGTCCACCTCGGTCGCAGCCTCGTAGCGAATGGCGTCCACCTCAGCCTGCGTAAAAGGAACGGTGACATCCAGCGCCTTGTCAACGTGCAGCTCGCGCAGAGAACCGTCTGCTCCGCGACGCTCGTAGTCGTAAACGCGGTAGGTCAGATCGCAGTTCTGCTGAATTTCGGCAATCAAAATGCCCTTTCCGATGGCGTGCAGCATGCCGGAGGGAATGAAATATACCTCGCCGGCCTTGACAGGACAGTGGTGCATGGTCTCAGATAGACGACCTGCGCGTACAGCCTCGCGGAACTCGTCGGCGGTCATGCCGTCCTTCAGACCGTAGATGATCTCAGCATCATCGTCAGCCTCGACAATGATCCACATTTCAGTCTTGCCGCGGTCGTTTTCAACACGTGCAGCGTAATCGTCGTCAGGGTGCACCTGCACGGACAGCTTGTCGCAGGCATCGATCAGCTTGATCAAAAGCGGAAAATCGCCGCCGTCAAAGGATGCGCCGACCACGCCGTTGCCGAAGGTTTCAATGTAGTCCTGCATGGTCATGCCGGCAAGATCACCGTTCTGAATGACGCTCATGTCCTTTTTGCGGACAGTCAGCATCCACGCCTCGCCGATCGTGCTTTGATTTGCGGGCGCTTCAATGCCCCAACGATCCAAAAGGCGAGTGCCACCCCACAGGGGGGACTTGGTTACGTATGATAATTTCAAGGGATAAAGATGTTGCATAGCAGTTCTCCTTGGACAAATTTCTGCTATTATTATAGCATGGCAAGCCCTCTTTGTCAAGAGGCTCAATGGCGTTTTGCCTGCGCGGTGAACAGCACCGTCGCCAAAACGGACAGTACGATGGCGTAAATGGCAAGCACCGGTAGATGGGAAAGTGCTACAGAGAAATCGCCTTGAAGCAGTGCGCGTTCCATAGCGACTGCGTGATAAAAGGGAAGTGCACGGGCGATGGACAAAAACGCGCCGCCGACCAGCTCAAGATCAAACCAAACGCCGGAGAGCCAGGCGGTCAGGTTGGTCAAAAGCGCACCACAAATGCCACCCGCCTGCTTGACGGACAAAATGCTGCCAAAGAGCAGACCAAGCGAAATAAACAAAATCGAAACGGGAATGATACCGATCAGCGCATACAGAACACCGATGCGGCAGGGTAGACCGAGAGCGAAGGCGAGCAGATAGCAAACCACGCTCTGTCCAACAGAGATGGGAACCAGGGGCAGCGTATAGCCGAGAATGACATCCGCAGCGCGCAGCGGCGTGGTGTACAGACGCTGCAGAAAAGCGCTTTCACGATCCTTGGCGATCAGCGTGGCTGAGAATAGCGACATAAATGAGAGACCAAAGACTGTAATGCCCGGTGTCAAATGGGAAATTTCAAACAGTTCCACAGGGATGTTGGCCTGAATGGCAGACAGCAGCAGAAGTAAAACAACGGGAAAGCCGAGAGAGAAAAATACAGTCAGCGGATCGCGCAGAATTTCTTTGGCGCAGCGCTTGGCGAAAATCAGACATCTCATGCGCTCACCCCCCGAACAATCGCCACAAAGGCATCTTCAAATTTCTCTTTTCCTGTCTTTTCCTTGAGCTCAGGCGCCGTTCCAACCTCTAAAAGGCGACCGTCCTTCATGATGCCGATGCGGTCGGAGAGTGCTTCTGCCTCCTCCATGTAATGCGTCGTGAGAATGATGGTGGTGTCGCCTTTGAGAGCGCGAATGATGTCCCACAGCTCGGCGCGCGCGATGACATCAAGTCCTAACGTCGGCTCATCCAGAAACAGAATGCTCGGATGACTGATCAGCGCCATGGCGATGCTGAGGCGCCGTTGCCAGCCGCCGGACAGCTTGCCGGCTTTGCGACAGAGGATACTTTGCAGCGAAAATTGCTCGCTCAGCTCGGCAATGCGAGCCTCACTTTGCGCCCGGCTCATGCCGTGAATGCCGCATAAAAAAGCGAGGTTTTCTCGCGCCGTCAAATTGGGAGCGATGGCGGTCTCCTGCGGCGAGACACCGATGATCGGCTTGATGGCGGCTGTGTCGCTCACGATGCTGTGACCTAACAGACGCGCATCGCCCTCGTCCGGACGGCTCAAGCCGCAGAGCATACGGATGGTCGTGCTTTTTCCGGCACCGTTGATGCCGAGAAGGGCGAACAGCTCACCCTTCGGAATGGTCAGGTCGAGATGATCGACAGCGGTCAGCGCGCCATAGCGCTTGGTCAGCTTCTGAATTTCTATGGCGTTCATGCGTTTTCTCCTTTTTGAATAATCTGATCGCGGATGGACGTGTAAGCAAGCGTCAGCTGGTCGCTGATTTCCTCCATGTTCATCGGAAAATAGGAGGTCACAAGCATGGTAGCCATGCCGTGCGTGTGAATCCACATGCTCAGGTACAGCTGCCGGGCTTGCTCGTACGTGCAATGGTTGGCTTGGAAAATTCGTTCAATGATGATAGGATCGCAGAAGTCTTCGGCAGCTTCGTCCTGCGTGCGTTCTCTCATAAACAGCAGCTTAAAAAGCTCTTTTTCCTCCATGGCGAAGCGGATATAAGCCATGCCGCTGGCCTTGTATGGCGGGTATTTTCCACTGCTCGTTTCTTCGGCTACGTATTGGTGATACAGCGCGTAAGCCTGTACCAGAACGTCGTGCTGTAGCTCAGTCATGGAGGCGTAGAGGGTGAAAATGGGATGGGAGGAGCAGCCCAGGCGCTCACCGAGATTACGGGCGGAAAGCGCGTCTGCGCCGCCTTCGCGGATAAGGGCAATCGCCGCGTCGATCAAATCCTGTTTGGTAAATTTGGCTTTGGGTGGCATATATATTCCTTTCTGCAACGTATGTTGCGTAACATCCGTTTTATTATAGCATGCTGGACAAGAAAAGTCAAGAGGGAATATCAAAAATCGCTTGCTTTTTTCGCGTGTTTGTGGTAGAATATAAGGGAATCATGATAAGGAGTGGGAGCATGACACTGATTATTGCGGAAAAGCCGAGCCTGGCTCGGAATATCGTGGCCGGCATCGAGCAGATGCAAAAGGTCAAGATGAGCAAGCGAGACGGATATTTTGAAGGGGGCGGATACCTGGTCAGCTGGGCGTTCGGTCACCTGTTCTCACTGTGCGATATTGAGGAGTATCTGCCGGCAGACCAAAGAAGCGGCCGCTGGACCATGGATACGCTGCCTTGCTTTCCTGCTGAATTCCGCTATGAGCTGCGCCGCGACGCCAACAAAAAGGTCGATCCGGGTGTAAAAAAGCAGTTCGCTCTGCTCAGCACGCTGATCAATCGCGAGGACGTGGACAACATTGCCAACGCGGGAGACGCGGACCGTGAGGGAGAGATTATTGTGCGCCTTTGCGTGCAGAATGCTATCAAGCCGGAGAAGGCGGCGCGTTGTCGTCAGAGTCGCTTGTGGTTGCCCGATCAAACGCCGCAGACCGTCGGCAAGGCACTTGCCGAGATGAAGGACGCTGCGGAATATGATAACCTTGCCAACGAGGGCTTTGCACGTACCTACATTGACTGGCTGTACGGCGTTAATCTGACCCGCTACGCCACGTTGCGCACGGGGACGCTGCTCCGTGTCGGTCGCGTGATTGTGCCCATTGTGCGCGCAATATATGAGCGTGATATGGCCATTGCGCACTTTGTCCCGGGAAAATATTACGGCATTGTCAGCCGCGCCGAGACGAACGGTGAGGTGGTCGAGCTGAGCAGCAAGCAAAAATTTGACGAAAAGGACCTGGCCAAGGCACAGGCGCTGTGCGCACAGTACAACGCGCTGCCTGCCGTGGTGACGGCGGTCAAAAATAAAAAGGACAAGCTGCAGCCGGGCAAGCTGTATTCGCTCTCCAAGCTGCAAAACGTGCTGGGTAAAAAATACAAGATGTCCATGGCAGAATCCTTGGAGATCGTGCAAAAGCTGTACGAGCAGGGATATCTGACCTATCCGCGTACCAACTCGGAGTATCTTGCTACGGCAGAGAAGGATAAGATCAAACAAATTCTCGGCGGTGTGCAGAAGCTTGGGTATCCCGTGGTGTTCAAGGACGCCAAGACCATTTTTGACGACAGCAAGATCGAGTCCCACTCGGCGCTGACGCCGACCTACAAAATTCCCGACAAGACCAAGCTGTCCGATCGGGAAATGCAGGTGTATTCGACGGTTTTCCGTCGCTTTGTCGCGGTGTTCTGCGGCGAGGACTGCGTGGTTTCACGCAGCGAGATTACCGTCACGCTGGGAGATGGCGTTGAGGTGTTCACGCTCAAGGGCATGACCATGCAGGAGCCGGGCTGGACGAAATACGACGATTTTTCGCAAAAGGATAAGGTGCTGCCCAAGCTGAAA
>JAFTSR010000300.1 GCA_017467225.1 Clostridia bacterium
CGCTACCGCCAAAAAGCTTCTGTACGGTGTTGTGGACATCGACATGATTGCCGGTCCCAGCGAAATCCTGATTATCGCGGACAAGTCCGCTAACCCCGGATACCTTGCCGCCGATTTGATGAGCCAGGCGGAGCATGACCGCTTAGCTTCGGCAATTTTGCTGACAGACTGCGCTGCTCTTGCCGAACAGACAAAAGAGGAGCTGACAAAGCAAATGCAGCGCCTTGAACGCCGCGATATCATCGAAAGCTCGCTCGACAATTTCGGCGCTGTCATCGTCTGCAGCGATATGCAGCAGGCGGTGGATTTTGCCAATGAATTGGCGCCGGAGCACCTGGAGGTCTGCTGCGAAAATCCGATGGAATACGTCGGCAAGCTGGACAACGCCGGTTCGGTATTCCTCGGCAGCTACAGTCCCGAGCCGCTCGGCGACTATTTTGCCGGTCCCAACCACGTCCTTCCCACCAGCGGTACCGCGCGTTTCTTCTCGCCGCTTTCTGTTGACAGCTTCATCAAAAAATCAAGCTTTATTTACTACACCGAGGATGCCCTTCGTGCGGACGCGGCGGATATCATCCGCTTTGCCAACACCGAGGGACTGACCGCGCACGCCAACTCTATCAAGGTGCGCTTTAACCTCGACTAATACTATTCTCTGATAGAAAGTAGACAACTTTCTATCAGAGAGAAAACGCTTGGCGCGTTTTCCAATTGCGCAAAAGCGCAATTGCCGTCTTATACAATCTTGACGCGCCTACGGCGCTATTAAAAAGTAGAAGGTCTACTTTTTAATGAAGATTGGTATCAAATAGAAAAAAGCTTGCCGAGCAGACAAACCTTTCCAAAAAATGATACATTACGCATTATGCATCGCAATTTTCACTTTACATTCTTTGCCGGATATGATACAATAAAACAGACTATTATGGCAAAAGAGGTAAAACTATGGAATACAAATTTTCCGACAGAGTATCGAATTTAAAGCCCAGCGCCATCCGTGAGATTTTCAAGTATGCCGCGGATCCCGAGGTGGTCTCGCTGTCCGCCGGCAACCCTTCTCCCGACGCGTTTCCGGCAAAGGAAATCGCTGAGATTTCCGCACGGATTCTTGCCGAAAACCCCATCTCCGTGCTGCAGTACAGCGTCACCGAGGGCTACAGTCCCCTGCGTGAACACCTGAAAGCGTATATGCGCGAAAACCATCAGACCGGCACCGACAACGACGATATCCTCATCACCACCGGCGCACAGCAAATTATGGATTTGTGCACCAAGGCGCTGGTCAATGAGGGAGAGGCAGTCATCTGTGAAGCGCCGTCCTTCATCGGCTCGCTCAATACCTTCCGCAGCTATAACGCCAAGTTGGTCGGCGTGACTGTCGAGCCGGACGGAATGAGCACCGACGAGTTGGAGGAAAAGCTCAAGGCGCATCCCGAAGCCAAGCTGATTTATACCATTCCGAATTTCCAGAATCCCTCCGGCGTGACCATGAGTCTGGAAAAGCGCAAAAAGGTGTATGCCCTTGCCAAGCAGTATGGTGTGCTGATTATCGAAGACAACCCCTACGGCGACCTGCGCTACAGCGGCGAAAATCTGCCGAATATCAAATCCTTTGACACCGACGGCATTGTCATCTACGCCGGCTCCTTCTCAAAGGTCATCTCGCCCGGAATGCGCGTCGCCTATACCATCGCGCCGAAGCCGATTTTCCAGAAGTTAGTTGTCTGCAAGCAGGGCAACGACGTCCACACCAACATCTGGTCGCAGGTGGTCTGCGACGAGTTTATCACCAAGTACGATTTCAACGCGCATTTGCAGCGCCTGCGCGATATCTACACCAAGAAAGCGGAGTTCTGCATGGACTTGCTGGACAAGTGCTGCGCACCGCGCATCACCTACCACCGTATCGACGGCGGTCTGTTCATCTGGTGCGATTTGCCCAAGGACGTCGATATGCCGCAGTTCTGCAAGGACGCGGTGCTGCATAAAGTATGTGTCGTTCCCGGCAACGCCTTCCTGACCGACGAGTCAGAGGAATGTCACAGCTTCCGCATCAATTTCTCCACGCCCACCGACGAACAGCTGGAAAAGGGCATCAGAATCCTCGGAGAAATGATGAAATAATTCATTCGTAACGAACCATTTGACATAAGGAGACCTCTATGGAACAAACTGAGAAAAAGCAGGTTGTATTCAGCGCGATACAGCCGAGCGGCACCATTACGCTGGGCAACTACCTCGGCGCCGTGCGCAACTGGGTAAAAATGCAGGACGAGTACGACTGCATTTACGCGCTTGCCGACCTGCATACCATTACCGTCCGTCAGAATCCCGCGCAGATGCGCAGAAATATCCTCGACGCCTACGCGTCCATTATGGCTTGCGGCGTCGATGTGGAAAAGAGCCTGTTTTTCATCCAGAGCCATGTCCACACGCACGCGGAGATGGCTTGGGTGCTGAATTGCTACACCCAGTTAGGCGAGCTGTCGCGCATGACGCAGTTCAAGGATAAGTCCAAAAAACACGCCGACAATATCAACGCCGGTCTGTTTACCTATCCCTCGCTGATGGCAGGCGACATTCTGCTCTATCAGGCGGACAAGGTGCCCGTCGGCGCCGACCAAAAGCAGCATATCGAGCTGACCTGCGACATCGCCAAGCGCTTCAACGGCATCTACGGCGACGTGTTCAAAATTCCCGAGGGTTTTATCCCGAAGAACGGCGCGCGCGTCATGAGCCTGCAAAATCCGCTCAACAAGATGAGCAAGTCCGACGAGAATGTCAACGGCTGCGTCCATCTGCTCGACACGCCCGAGGTGATTATGCGCAAGTTCAAGCGTGCCGTCACCGACAGCGAAGCCTGCGTGCGCTATGCCGAGGGCAAGGACGGCGTCAACAACCTGATGACCATCTACAGCGCCGTCACCGGCAAAAGCCTTGACGCCATTGAAGCCGAGTTTGCCGGCAAGGGCTACGGCGACTTCAAAACAGCCGTCGGGAAGCCGTGGTTGAGGAGCTGCGCCCGATTCGCGAGCGCTATGAGCAGCTTGTCAAGGACAAGGCTTACCTGGAAGAATGTTATCACAAGGCAGACGAAATCGCCCTGAAAATCAGCAGCAGAAC
>JAFTSR010000301.1 GCA_017467225.1 Clostridia bacterium
ACTTCCATACCGCCGACGCTGAGCGCGAGTGCACCCGAGGCGGGCAGGTCGTAATGCAGAGAGAGCGCGATCAGCCGCGCGCCGTTTTGCAAGAGCGAAATGCCCAGCGCCGTTGAAGCCGTCAAGGCCGCCTTAGACAAAAGCGTTTTGCGCCGTCCGTGCTTGGTGGTGTGCAAAATACGCGCAAAGCCGCCGGTGTATTCATCGGCAAAAAGACTGGCAAGCAGCAGAATGACGGCCGCCGCAGCGACGTCAAAATCGGTGTCGTAAAGATAGCGACACCAGCCGGTATCATAGACAAACGAAACCGCATGACCTTCTCCGTACAGCTGCTGCAGCACGCTGTCGCACTCGGTCACCGCTTCAAAAGCCTCCAGCCGCATTTCGGCATCGTTGGCCTCGGTGTAGCGGGCACGGAAGGTCGCTTCATCGATTTTACCCTCGCGGTAGTCTTTTTCCAACTGTTCGCGGGAGGAAGCCAACTTGGACAGTCGCGTCTCCTCGGCATGGATTGCCGCGGATTTTTCTTCGCTCCACTCGCCCTCAAACTGCGTCATGTATTGATGATAGACGTTGTCCTCGTAGGTCTGTACCGGTGCATAATCGTTTTTGACGGTCTGCACCTCGCTGATCAGAAGCAGCACAAGGCAGACTACAGAGAGCAGCCGGCGCAGCGTTTTGCTCCACTCCCAGCCAAGAACGCCTGTGCCGTAGAAGCGCATGCGTCGCTGCTTTTTCGGAACGACCTTGGCCACGGTTGCGCGCACCTTCTGCACGGCTGCATCGGTCAAGGATTGCAGCCGGCTGTAGCGTCCCGTGGCCGTCAGCACAATCGGGCAGCGCCGACCGACGAACGCCCAGGTCGTCAAGCCGCCAAAGAGCAGCAGCGCGGCAAGCAAAAAGATGGGCAGCGTGATGATATAATCCACGCTCCACGCGCCAAAGTGAAACGCGTTCCATTGAGCAAGATGCGCCGAGCTGTCAAGCACCGTCATCAAATTGAACAGATGAAAGAGATTGTGCGGATGCGTCCGTCCCCAAAGACCGAGCAGGTATGACACCGCGATGATGCCGCCGCCTGCGCCCAGCGCGCTGACGGTATGCCGCAGCGGCACGGTCAAAAGCAGCACGCACCAGACGAAGACCGTTCCCACGGCGGCCTGGATGCCAAGGCGCAGAAGGAGTCCTCCCAGCACACTGGTGTGATAGGGTGCTGTCGGAAAAACGTATTGCAGCGGCAAAAGCCCACCGCCAAGCCCCGTCTTTGCGACAAAAATGATTGCAGGAATCAGCGCGAAAGCCACGGTCAGCACAAGGATCATGATTGCTCCCGTCGTCAGCTTGGCGGCAATGGTCGTGCCGCGACCGCCCTTGGTCGAGCGCAAAAGCGAGAGCATGCCGCTCTTCTCGGGAAGGAGCAGCAGCACCGCGCCGACCAGTAGCGCCAGTAAGAGAAAGACCTGATAGGAATTATCCTTTAATATATAATCATACCCTCGCACCTGCCCGACGGGAAAGTCCATCTCCCAGTCCAGCTGCCCTACGTAATGCGCCACAACGCCGATCTGATAGCGCACCACAAAGCTCTCGTCTGTCATGCCGCTGGAGAGATAGTTGGCATAGTTTTTGCGCGCGGTGAGAATAACGTTATCCAGCGTGGTGCGGTACTGTTCCTCACGTTCGAGCAGCGAGAGAAGCTCAAGGTAGAGCGCGCGGCGCCGAAAGTCTTCTTTCTGTTCCTCGCTCATGGTGGGGATTTCCTGTCCGCTGATCGCGGCCTGCTGCTGTTGCTTCAAAAGCGTGTCGATGGCCTCCATCCTCACGCGGATGTCCGCCACGACGCCCTCAGGGTCAGCTTCGTAGGCATCCAGATATTGCCCCAGCTCGCCCTGCCAGGACGGCACCGAGACCGGCTGCCGCATCGCCACGTACCCGCACACAAGCGCGAGCAGCAAGAGCAGCAGCAAAAACGCGCGGTTGATCCATAGTTTTTTGATCTCGCCTTTGAGAATGTGTAGGTAGGTCATGACGGGCTCCTTTCCGTTTGGGATTTTTGGGGTATATGAT
>JAFTSR010000302.1 GCA_017467225.1 Clostridia bacterium
CGTCGAAACGCCGAACGTCGGGTTGCCGCCGACGTTGACCGCCGACGCGAAGACGCGACCGTCCGGAAGCGTCGCCTTCGCCGCGTAAAGACCCGGCGCCGGGACGACCGTCGACGTCGGAACCGCGACGTTCGCCGTCGGGAAACCGAGCGTTCTGCCTAACTGCTTGCCATGTACTACCGTGCCGCATATAACATACGGATAGCGCAGCATGGAGGCCGCCATAAAGCTGTCACCTCTTTGCAGCAAACGTCGAACGGTACTGGAGGAGATTGCAAGATCATTGCTCTCATCTGCGCGGATCATCTGACAGGGAAGGACGCTGCAATGCTTACCAAAAAAGTTTTGCAGCATCTCAGGTGTTCCTGCGCCGGCTTTTCCAAAGCGGAAATTGTATCCACAGCAAACCGCGCGAGCCGCGCAGAATTTCTGCAGAATTACGCTCATAAAGCTTTCCGCATCCCAATGTCGCAGACTGGGGAAATCGGCCATAAAAACGTAACGCAATCCACAGGAGCGAAACAGCTGCATCTTTTCTGACAGTGTGTTCAGATGCCCGTCCTGTCTGGGAAAAATATAGTCACCTGAGGGTGCACGAAAGAAAAATGCTGCACTTTGCGTCGGCTGTCCTTGCTCACACAATCGCTGTGCCATTTGGGTCGCGAGGCTGATCAGCTCGCGATGTGCTGCATGAACGCCGTCAAAGTTGCCGAGTGCAATGGAAAAGCCGAAAGGGAAGTCATCTTGAAGCGGACATGGCGTCTGCGACTCACTTTCAAGATCCACAAGCAGGATATCGGGAGTGGTCATGTTGATTCCTTCTCGCTGAAATAGGAGCTGACGATCTCCTCCAGAAGATCATTGCGATCCACACGGCGGATCATAGAGCGCGCATTACCGTAATTAGTAATATATGTGGGATCCTCGGTCAAAAGATAGCCGACGATCTGTGTGATCGGATCGTAGCCCTTTTCGTTCAATGCGCGATAAACCTCGCACAATGTACTTTGCGCATTCGGCAGCGCCGCCTGTTCTTCATGGACGTTTTTTGTATCCTGCATGATGAAACCTCCTGAATATGTTTGTGTCCTTATCTGTATTATATCACATTTTTTTCGATTTTTCAAGAGAATAGGCAGATATTTTCCATCAAGTCACGTATTTACATCAAAAACCCTTGAAAAATGGCTGATTGTGTGCTATAATGATATATCAATCGCTGCCAAGGAGATGCGTCATGAATATTTTAGAATATATGCAAGAACATCTGATATATCTGGACGGAGGTATGGGAACGCTTTTGCAGGCTGCCGGTATGCAGGCCGGTGAATTGCCTGAAAGAAGAAATATCACGCATCCGGATGACATTGTCGCCATCCATCGTGCATACTACGATGCCGGCTCTCACATTGTCAATACCAACACCTTCGGTGCCAACACGCTAAAATACAGCATTGAAGAGCTGCAGGCTATCATCCCCGCAGCTGTAGCCAATGCAAGAAAAGCCGCCGCGCAAAGTGTGGCGCCGCAGCAAAAATTCGTTGCGCTTGACATCGGCTCGCTCGGTCGCCTGATCAAGCCGTACGGTACACTGGAGTTTGATGAGGCTGTAGGCATCTTTGCCACGTCTGTTCGCATCGGCACTGCATGCGGCGTTGATCTTGTAACGATCGAAACCATGAACGACAGCCTTGAAACCAAGGCCGCGCTTCTGGCGGTCAAGGAAAGCTGTGATCTGCCGGTGTTTGTGTCAAATGCATACGGCGCCGACGGCAAGCTGATGACAGGTGCGGATCCTGCTGCCATGATTGCGATGCTGGAGGGTCTCGGTGCGGATGCCATCGGAATCAACTGCTCGCTGGGACCGAAGCAAATGCAGACAGTCGTCGAGAGTTATCTTACCTACGCTTCCGTTCCCGTGCTGATCAAACCAAACGCAGGCTTGCCGCGTTGTGAGGGCGACCGCACCTATTACGACGTAGCACCCGATGAATTTGCCGCGCTGATGCAGGAATTTGTACAGAAGGGCGCACGCGTGGTCGGTGGCTGCTGCGGAACGACGCCTGACTATATCGAGGCCTTGCATCAAGCAACGTGCGATTTGCCGCTTGTCCAAAAAGACGCTGCCCCAAAAACGATGATCGGCTCATATAATCACGCCGTTATTTTTGACGGAACACCGATTGCCGTCGGCAAAAGCATTGACCCCGCCGCCAATGCTTCTGTGGCAGCTGCACTGCAGGATGAGGATATTGACAGTATCGTTGATGAAGCCTTTGAGGATATTGCCGAGGGCGCTCGCGTGTTGCAGGTGTGTGTTGCCGCGGATGGTATCGACGAGACTGATCTCCTTTGCGAGACTGTCAAGGAGCTGCAGACCGTAATCAACGTTCCGCTTTGGCTGCGCAGCAAGGATGCCTCTGCCTTGGAGCGCGCCTTGCGTGCATATAACGGCAAGGCGATGATCAGCGCTGCCGATCAATCGTTGCAAACTCTTGCCGACTTGCTTGGTGTAGCCAAAAAATACGGCGCGGTGGTCGCTCTGTCCAATAGTTCCGAGGAAGGCGCACGCATCGCAAGAGATGCCGGCTTCTCTCAAGCCGATATTCTCATCGTCAACGACGACACCGTAGAGTTCGTATAAATTCAATTAAAAAGGGAATGCACTGCAATGCACAAGTCCGTTAAAAACGGACAATTGAAAAAAAGAGCCTCCTATGGTAGAATAGATATATCTACCATAGGAGGAATTTTTTATGTCCAGAGGATATCGACACATACAGAATTATGAAA
>JAFTSR010000303.1 GCA_017467225.1 Clostridia bacterium
GCCCGCGCCCAACACGACGGAGTCGACGAGCGACACGCTGATCGATGGTTCCGCTCCTGAACCGGATGTCTCCCCTGAACCCAAGCCGGAGCAAAATGAACAGATACAGGCCTACTTCATCAACAAATCGATTTATTTTGATACGATTGATCAACTGATTGCTTTTAACAAGAATCCCGATCTGCTGCGTATGGGAAGTGCAGACCAAACTGCACAATTTTTGGCGGATCACCGAGCAGGAAACATTCTTTCTAAGGATTATATTTATATTCCTGTTATTGCGGATGTGTCGGACTACATTAAAAATGCTTCCTATGCCTTGATTGCTATTAAACAGTCACCCTCGCAGATCGAATTTGTGTATCAATCGGAATCTGCGGCATCGGAGTTGGATCAATTGTATTCCGAAATCCGCATCGGCATCTCGTGGTTTACACAGGATGTTACGGAAATGATAGAGGAGCAGTGCGGTGCCAAAAAGGATGAGAACGGCTATATTTTAGATAGCAACAAGCATTATTTGCACCGTCAGTTAGAGGAAAATTGTTTTCTATATGTATTTGCACCGCATTATCCCGCAATCTTGGATTTTATGACGCGCTTCGCCAATGTGCAAAAAGTCAACGTAAACTCCACCGCCATCAACGAATAACCCCCGCCCCCGCGATTGCGGGGGCGATTTTGGCTTTTTAGGGGTGTTGGCGGCGGCTTTTTCGCAAAAACACTTGACAAAACGCCCCTCTCGCGGTATAATTTTATAATGTATATTTATGTTTCAAGGAGAATTCGATTATGAGCGAAACCGTGGCAAATCTGCAGGTGAGTGAGCTGTTCGGCTGCATGGTGTTTGATGACGTGACCATGAAGGCCAAGCTGCCCAAGGAGACCTATCGCCTTTTGCAGCGCACCATCAAAAACGGCAAGCATCTTGACCTCGCTGTGGCAAACGTGGTTGCCAACGCCATGAAGGACTGGGCAATCGAGAAGGGCGCGACCCACTTTACGCATTGGTTCCAGCCGATGACCGGTATCACAGCAGAGAAGCACGACAGCTTTATCAGCCCCTTGGAGGACGGACGTGTGATCATGGAGTTCTCCGGTAAGGAGCTGGTGCAGGGCGAGCCGGATGCCTCCTCCTTCCCGTCGGGCGGTCTGCGCGCCACCTTCGAGGCCAGAGGATATACGGCCTGGGACCCGACCTCCTACGCTTTTATCAAGGAAAATACCCTTTGCATTCCCACCGCGTTCTGCTCCTACAGCGGCGACGCGCTGGATAAAAAGACCCCGCTGCTTCGTTCGATGGAGGTCATCGGCAAGCAGGCTTTGCGCGTGCTCAAGTGCTTTGGCAATGAGGACGTTACCTCGGTGCGCACGACGGTGGGCGCCGAGCAGGAATATTTTTTGGTTGACCGTGCGCTGTACGATCAGCGCCGCGATCTGATCTACACCGGTCGCACGCTGTTCGGTGCCAAGCCGCCCAAGGGTCAGGAGCTGGATGACCACTATTTCGGTTCGATCAAGCCTCGCGTGGCGGCATTCATGCGCGAGCTGGACGTGGAGCTTTGGAAGCTGGGCATTCTTGCCAAGACAGAGCACAACGAGGCCGCACCCGCGCAGCACGAGCTGGCTCCCATTTTCTCGACCACTAACCTTGCCACCGACCACAACCAGCTGACCATGGAGATCATGCAGAAGGTGGCCAAGAAGCACGATATGGTTTGCCTTTTGCACGAAAAGCCCTTTGAGGGCGTCAACGGCTCGGGCAAGCACAACAACTGGTCGCTCTCGACCAACACCGGCGTCAATTTGCTGGAGCCCGGCGAGACGCCTGCCGAGAACGCACAGTTTTTGCTGTTTTTGACGGCGGTGATCCGCGCGGTGGACGAGTATCAGGCACTTTTGCGTGTGTCGGTTGCCTCTGCCGGTAACGACCACCGCCTGGGTGCGCACGAGGCACCTCCCGCTGTGGTTTCGATGTACCTTGGCGAGGAGCTGACCGCTATTTTGGAGGCGGTGGAGAACGGCACGGCGTACGGCTCCAAGGAAAAGGAGCTCTTGCGCGTCGGCGTACATATTCTGCCCAAGTTCCCCAAGGACACCACCGACAGAAACCGTACCTCGCCCTTTGCCTTTACCGGTAACAAGTTTGAGTTCCGTATGCTGGGCTCCTCGGCATCCATTTCGGATTCCAACGTGGTGCTCAATACGGCTGTCGCGCAGGTGCTGCGTGAGTTCGCGGATACGCTGGAGGCAGCGGAGGACTTCGAAGAGACGCTGCACGAGCTGATCCGCAAGACCATTCGTGATCACAAGCGCATTATTTTTTAACTGCAACGGTTACGACGAGGCCTGGATCCGCGAGGCGACCGAGGAGCGTGGCTTGCTCAATCTCGCCACCACGCCCGACGCGCTGCCGCAGCTTCTGGAAGAAAAGAATGTCAAGCTGTTTGTCGAAAACCGCGTCTTCAGTGAGGCGGAGATCCGCGCGCGCTACGAGATCATGACCGAAAACTACTGCAAGGTCATGAACATTGAGGTTCTGACCATGGCGGATATGGTGCGCAAGCAGATCATTCCGGCAGTCTCTCGCTACGTGCGTGAGCTTGCCGAGGCGGCGCGCGCCAAGAGAGAGGTGCTGGAGACGGTCGATCTGTCCATGGAGACCGATCTGATCGGGCGGCTGTCCTCGCTCAATGCACGC
>JAFTSR010000304.1 GCA_017467225.1 Clostridia bacterium
CCTGGCATTCCGCATGCGGAATGCCTTCCTTTCTTTAAAATGTTAACATTTATATTATATATGGTTTGCTTTATTTTGTCAAGGGGTGTTTTTCGTTTCCGCAGCCTCATTCGGAGCTGCTTTTTTGGAGGCCAGCGCATGGATGTAGGGATACCGCTGCACCGCGTCGGTGATGTTGATGTGGAAATACTGCTTGTACAGACGGCTGACGTAGTTGGCATCGGTGTAGCCGTACAGCGGCGCGGCCTGTGCCAGCGTCAGGCCCTCCTTTTCCATCAGCGAACGGATGCTGGTCAGCTTGACGGTGTTGATAAAGTGCATCAGCGTCATGCCCTCGCTCTTTTTGAAGATGGCGCAAAGGTACTCCGGCGTGATACCCAGATGCGCTGCCACGTCGCGCTGGTGGATGGGGCGACTGAGATGTCCATAGATAAATCGCTTGGCGCGGCTGGCGTACAAATATTCTCTGTTTTGTGCTGTTGCACTGCGGTTGATGCGGTTGAGCTCGCTGAGCAGCTGCAGAAAAAGTCCGCCGCTGTACAGCTCGTCTCCCGGGTAGAGTGAATGGACGCGCGCGATCTCCAGCATGAGCCTAAGGCACTCCTCACTTTGCGGGCAGGCCGGTGTGACGCAGGGCAGAAGCAGCGCGCCGGGGGAGTCCGTTTCGCTTTTGGCGTAGCCGATCGAAAAGCCGACGGTACGGTGAGTGTGATAGGCTGCGCTGTGCATGACGGGGTCGCTCTCGTACAGCATGCACAAAATATCGCCCTTGTGCGCCACGTGCACCTCGCCCTCGTAGTACATTTCCAGATAGCCCTCGGTCACGTACAAAATTTCAATCGGGCGACCGTCCTGATGCAGAATGCGGTCGTAGACGGGATGCTCGTACGAGTGTGCAAAGCGGATGGATGGCAGACCGGTTACAGTGATGTATCGCATGGTAGCTCCTTGAAAAATTTGTTGCTTCAGTATAACATAAAATCTTAATTTTGTCAAGATATATGCAAAATCTATATTGTACAGGCTTCTAATTTATGCTATACTGATGCTGCATCCTGAAAAATTGTCTCTTTTGGGAGAATAAAAATGAAAGGAACCTAACGTGATGAAAAGACGAATTCTGTGCCTGCTTATGGCTCTGCTGCTCCTTTTGCCGCTGCTGGCGAGCTGCACTGACCCGACGGATGACCCGACGCCGGAGGATGTAAAGGACCCGGAGCAGGTCGTTGATGGGGAGAAAACCCCGGACGAGGAGGTTGAGGTCAACCCGTACGACGTGCCTGACAGCCTGCCCGATGTCAAGTACGACGGCAGGGAATTTATCATTCACTACTACCGCGATGCATACGCCGCCTTCTTCTACCAGGAGGCGCAGAGCGGAGATCTTATTTCCAACACCATCTGGGCATCCAACGTCGCTACCGAGGAGCGCTTCGACGTGGATATTCAGGTGCTTCCCGGCTCGGATAACGAGGGCGCCTACAATACCGGCATTCTTGCGCAGATGCAGACGGGTCAGACCGACTTTGACGTCTGCCATATGAGCGACCGTCAGGGAGGTAATATGTCGGTTGCCGATCTTTTGCTCAATATCCGCGAGATGCCGCAGTTTGATTTTGAAAAGCCGTGGTGGTCGCCGCACACGGTCGACTCCTTGACCTACATGGGGCAGATGCATCTGATCTCCACCGCCATGAGCTGGCAGGGACTGGGCGCGACGCAGGTGGTCTTTTTCAATAAAAAGCTGATGAATGACCACGACATTGAGGCTCCGTACCAGGCGGTGCTGGACGGCGAGTGGTATCTGGAGGATATGATCTACGACGCCGAGGACGTCTACAAGGATATCAATAGCGACGGCAAGACCGAGGACGATATTTTCGGCATCCTGATGCCTGAGGAGATGTACTCGGTGGTGGTCAGCTACGGCATCAATCTGATCGAGAAGAGCGATGACGGCGCCGAGCTGATCTTCAACGGCGCGGACGAGCGTATGTACACGCTGATCGATCAGTATCACTACATTCTCAATCAAAGCGATTTCGGCTACGCCACCGCGCGCGACAATACCGCCAAGATGTTCATGCAGGAGCAGGGCTTGTATCTGACCATCCAGCTGGACTACGTGACGGGACTTTTGCGCGATGCTGCCTTTGAGTACGGCATCGTGCCTTATCCCAAGCTGGACGAGCTGCAGGATGGCTATTACGCCGGACATACCGACCGCTTCTTTGTCATTCCCAACACCTGCACCGACACCGACTTTGTAGCGACCATTATCGAGGGCATGTCCGCCGAGGGCTACCGTCAGATGACACCGGCCATTTATGAGACGGCGCTCAAGGGCAGATACACCCACGACGATGCCTCGGTCAAGATGCTGGATATCATCAACAGCTCCCGTGTGCAGGATTTCGCTTACATCTACGTGCTGCAGGCCTGCACGCGCGCGCTGGCAGAGGTAGTCGCGCAGAGCAAGAGCAATAACTATTCCTCCTACTACGCCTCCAAGGTCACACCGGTCGAGCAGCGCATTGAGGAGCTGCAGACCAAGTTTGCCGCGATGCTGCAATAACGAAAGGAGACTTTACCATGAAACACACGTATAAGCTGATATGCGTACTGCTGATACTGACCATGCTGTCCTGTCTGCTGCTGTCCTGCAAGGACGACCCGGCGCAAGAGCCTTCTGACGATCCCGGACAAGTGGAGCAGCCCGAGGGGCCGAGCGAGCCTGCCTATGATCCGAAGCAGGACAACGAGGTCGTGGCGACGCTCAACCTGATCGCGGACGGTGCGTCCGAGTACGTTATCGTGCGCGGCAAAGAGGCCACGCCCAGTGAGGTGACCGCCGCGACCGAGCTGCAGAAATATCTCAAGGCGATCAGCGGCGTCGAGCTGCCTATCGTGACCGACGATACCGCGGCCATCAAAACCGAGATCGTGGTCGGTAAGACCAACCGCGAGGCCGACGGCGAGTTCGACCGCAAAAAGCTGGGCGACGACGGCTTTACCATCAAGACCCGCGCCAGAAGACTGTTCCTGGTCGGCGGAGAGCAGAGAGGCACGCTGTATTCCGTCTATGAATTCCTGGAGGCCTACATGGGCTGCCGCTTCTATACGGCAAGCTTTGAAAAGGTACCGGAAAATAAAACGGTCACGCTTGACGCGATTGAGGGAGATACGCAGAAGCCGAGCTTTGATACGCGCACGTTGTATTGGTACGAATATCTGAACGATGATGATTTTGCCGCCAAGCGCAGAATGAATCATCGCAGATGGGGTGGCTACAGCGAGGAATACGGCGGCTCGGATACGTGGGCAGGCGGTTATCCCGTGCATTCGCTTCCGTATATTCTGAACGGTACCGGTCTGATGCCCGGAAAGCAGCCCTGCTTTACCAACGATGAGGTCTACGATTGCGTTCTTGATTGGGCATTGACGGCCTTGGAGGAAACGCCGGACGCCGGATTTATTGACATTTCGGCTGCAGATAACGAAAGCTTCTGCCGTTGTGAGAACTGTGCTGCTCTGGAGAAAGAATACGGTGCGTATTCCGGCGTGCTTCTGGATTTTGTCAACCGTATCGCTGCGGACATTGGTAAAAAATACCCCAACGTTCTGGTTCATACCATTGCCTATCGCGGCACTGACGTTTGTCCCGAGGGGATTGAGCCGGCGGAGAACGTGATCGTCGAGCTTTGTACGCCCTACGAGTGTAAAAGCCATCCGCTGGAGGATGCCGAGCAATGTCATACCACGCGCAGCAAAATACCGTTTAACCAAAATATAGAAAAATGGTATGAAATCTGCGAAAACCTGGCGATCTGGGATTATACCACCAACTATTGCGACTATACCATCACCTATCCGGATTTTGATGTGCTTCTCAGCAATATCCGTCTGTTTGCCGATAACGGTGTCACGGCCTTGTTTGAACAAGGAAACTATGAAGCATGCAGTCTGGAATTCGGAGAGCTGCGCGCCTATATTCTTTCCAAAATGATGTGGAATGCCCGCATAACCACGGATGAGGTCGAAACGCTTGTGATGGAATTCCTGACGGACTACTACGGTCCCGGCGGAGAATATATTCGCGAGTATCTGCGCGTTGCGGAGGAGCTGTCGGAAGAAAAATGCTTTTTCATGCAAAGCAACGCACTGGATATGTACGATTGGAGCGGCGAGACGGTCAAGCACCACGAATACACCACCGTGCCCGAGGGGCTGACGGTCGAAATGCTCCGCGACTATGAGAACGTGGACTGGACGCAGTACCTCAACTGGTACACCAGCGCCGAGCCGCGTATCATCACAGAGGGCGACAGACTGTTCACCGCTGCACTGGAGGCGGCCGAGACTGACGAGCAGAGAGCACACATTGAGCGCTCCTATATGCAAGTCCACACGCTGCGCTCCTACTATCTGTACGGAGAGAAGAGTAAAACAGGAAATTTTGTAACGCAGCTGTTCGGAAAGGGAATTCCCGCGGTCTTTGGCGATGAGCTGAGCGGCTCGGAGCTGAGCACCATCAAGAGCGGTGTGACCAAGCTGATCCGCGAGCAGGTGGCTGATGCTTACGTGGCGTATAACCGCGAGCTTGCCATCAAGATGACCGATTACGGCGCCCTTTATCGTGAGGGCAGCAAGGCGTACCGCGAGGACGATCCCTCGTATCGCAACTACGCCAACCTTCCGACCAACTGGAAGCCGTAAGCTGATCAGAAAGACACAGCCCCACCGTAATGGTGAGGCTGTGTTTTGTTTTATGATTCTTTGTAAATAGGAGGATACCCCCACGCCCGCCGCAAGCGACGGAGACGTGGGGGTATTTAGATGGCTTCAGGGGGGCATTGAGCATTTTCTGTTAAAAAATGCCTATTCGCTCCCTTGTCAAAAAATCAATACAACGCTTCCACATGAACCGTTCCCTTCGCGCCGGTGATGATGACGGTCTCGCCGTCCTCGGCAAGGGTTGCTGTGCCGGTGCCGGAGGTAATCTTGACCGAGGTGATGGTTGCCGCATCGGGATGACGCAGACGCAAGTTGATCTGTCCGATCTCCTCACGGGAAGGAACATCGATCTCGGCGGTGATCCGGTCATTGTCCACATCCGACAGGATAGCGTAAGAGAGGTCACCGAATGCGGTCGGTGCGTCGGTCACGGCAATCGTTTCGCC
>JAFTSR010000305.1 GCA_017467225.1 Clostridia bacterium
GACGTTCGACGGTCTTGCGGACAAGTGGAATGCTCTGTTCGATCTGCGCGACGACGTTATGAAGGCACTTGAGATCGCTCGTGCCGACAAGAAGATCGGTAAGTCGCTGGATGCCAAGGTCGTCATCTATCCTAAGTTTGCCGACCAGATGGCAACGCTGTCCGCCTTTGCCGATCAGCTCAAGACGGTATTCATCGTTTCCGGCGTTGAGCTTTGCGAGGGCGAGGCTCCTGCCGACGCCTTCAGCGAGACGGTTTCCGGCATTGCCGTTTCGGTTTGCACGCCCGACGGCTGCAAGTGTGACCGCTGCTGGAGCTACAGCACCGAGGGCAAGGCTGCCGAGGATGGCTTCCTGTGCGCTCGCTGCCTGAGCATCATTGAGGACTGATATGGATCAGAACACCAATAAAACCGTCCGTCGCACACCGTGGCTGTGGCTGCTGGTCTCCCTTGGCGTTGTCGCCGTCGACCAGCTGACCAAATGGCTGTGCGTGGCCTACCTCAAGCCGGTGGGACGCGTGACGCTGATCCCCGATTTTCTCAAGCTGACCTACGTGGAGAACCGCGGCGCGGCCTTTGGCAGCTTTACCGAAAACCGCTGGGTTTTCATGGTCATCTCGACCGTCGCTATCATTGGCGTGACCGTTTATCTGCTGCGCTACTGCGAGGACGACCGCCTTCTGCGTTGCGCCCTTGCCCTGATCATCGGCGGTGGCGTCGGCAACATGATCGACCGCATTGCGCTGGGCTACGTCATTGACTTTATCGACTTCTGCGGCATCTGGGCATACGTATTCAACGGCGCCGACAGCGCTGTCTGCATCGGCGCGGGACTGATGATCCTGTACGTGATATTGGAGATTGTCCGCGAGTCCAAGGCTGCCAAGCAGCAGGGCGCGACGGAGGACGAGAGCACAACCACAGAGGATGATCATGAATGAGTCATCTCTTTGCTTTACTGTAGACGCTGCTCACCACGGGCAGCGCGCCGACGCCTATCTGGCCGATGTCAGCGAGCTTTCCCGCTCGGCTGCTGCGCGGTTGATGGAGGAGGGTGCCGTGACCAGAAACGGCGCGCCCGTCGGTAAAAAAGACAAAATATGCGAGGGCGACGTGATATGCGTCGCCCTTCCCGAGCCTGAGGGCGCCCAGGCGCAGCCGGAGAACATTCCGCTGGACGTCGTTTACGAGGACGAGGACATCATTGTCATCAATAAGCCCGTCGGCATGGTGGTTCACCCGGCGGCCGGCAACGAGCACGGCACGCTGGTCAACGCGCTGCTGTATCATTGCGGCGCCTCGCTCTCCGGCATCGGCGGCGTCATCCGCCCGGGTATTGTGCACCGCATTGACAAGGAGACCAGCGGTCTGATCGCCGTGGCCAAAAACGATGCCGCTCACATTGCGCTCTCTGAGCAGCTCAAGGATCACAGCATGGGGCGCGTATACGACGCCGTTGTGCTGGGCAATCTCAAAGAGGACAGCGGCACGGTAGATGCGCCGATCGGGCGTCATCCCGTGGATCGCAAGAAAATGGCCATCCTGCGCGGCAGCGAGCACGCTAAGGAGGCGCGGACGCACTACAAGGTGACCGAGCGCTTTTCCATCCCCGGGCAGGGGTCAATGTGCCGCGTGGAGTGCCGTCTGGAGACCGGGCGCACCCATCAGATCCGCGTACACATGGCCTCCTTGGGGCACCCGCTTTTGGGTGACACTCTGTACGGCGGTGGCGGCACTCGCTTTGAGGCCACCCACCGTGCGCTCATTCACGGACAATGCCTGCATGCAGGACAGCTGCATCTGACCCATCCGCGCACCGGTGCGCCCATGGTTTTTGATGCGCCGCTGCCCGAGGATACGGTCAGGCTGCTTGAGATTTTGAGAAGGCAGTAGGAGGGCGAAAAGTGTGGGGGGAACTTTTGAAAAAGTTCCCCCACGCCCCCTCAAAACTTTTTGAAAAAATTTTATTGGCTGTATTTTTTACTTCATCTGCTGATCCATGCAAATTTCAAGGTATCCATGGGGCCCCTGCCCCATTTGACAGCCAATAGCATCATTCACGCTCACATCAAATAAGGAGCAAAACCCATGCAAAAATACAAAAACATTCTGATCGTCAGCGATATTGACGGCACCTTCCTTGGCAAGGAGGGTCGCATTGTGCAGCGCAACGTGGACGCCATCAAGGCCTTTTGCGCCGGCGGCGGTCGCTTTACGTTTGCCACGGGACGCCACCATCATCACCTGATCGAGGCTATCCCCATGCTGTCCGAAATTATCAACGCGCCTGCCATTGTAGCAAACGGTGCGTATCTGTACGATTGTCGCTCCAGCGAGCTGATTGCGGAGAGCTTTATGGACACCGATCTGACGCTCAAGGCGCTGCAATTTGCCCGTGCCAATTATCCGTCGGTCGGCTTCCGCGCGTCCACGCCGCAGGGCATTCTGACCGACGGTCGCACCGACTACATGCGCCGCTACGTCAATTACTGTCACGAAAAGCTGCCTTACGTCGTGGAAGTTGCGCCGCCCGAGCGCTGGATTCAGCGGCTGTGGTACAAGGTGGTCTTCCGTGGCGCGTGCGAGGATCTGGACGCCCTGAACGCCGATCTGCAGAAGCAGTTTGGCGGGCAGTTTGAGTACAACAAGTCCTCCGACACCTTCTTTGAAATTCAGAAGGCCGGCATCAACAAGGGCACCATGCTGCACGTTTTGCAAAAGAGCTATGCCGCTGTGTCCGGTCAGCCGATCAAAACCTACGGCGTCGGTGACTAC
>JAFTSR010000306.1 GCA_017467225.1 Clostridia bacterium
CAATGACCTCAAGATGCGCGTCGTTGATCTCGGGAATGACCATCGGTACGTCGGGAGTCCAGCGGTGTGCGGAGTTGTTGGAGACCACGGGGATCTCGGCCTTGGCATATGCCTCCTCGAGCGCGCGGATGTCTTCCTTCTTCATATCGACGGCGCAGAAGACCATGCTGCACAGCGCTTTCATCTCATCGATGTTTGCCGCGTCGTGGACGATCATATTCTTATATTTTTCGGGCATCGGCGTCTTCATCTTCCAGCGTGCGCCGACTGCTTCTTCATATGTACGTCCTGCGGAGCGTGCGGAAGCCGCCAGAGCGGTCACTTCGAAATAGGGGTGGTTTTCCAGCAGTGTCAGAAATCTCTGACCGACCATACCGGTGGCGCCGATGACGCCGACATTCAATTTTGCCATGGGTTAGACCTGACCTTTCTTGAAAGATGGATCCGAAGCTGTAAGGTGTTCGGAATTTGAAATCATAATAACGTATTATACCACTTATGCTGTCACAAATCAAGTGCTTTGCATATTTTTTTTGTTCGGGGCGAAATTTTTGGGGCTTTTGTTTGACGGGTACGGAATAGCTGTTGCATTTTTGTGTATTTTGTAATATAATATATGAATAACTATTAGTTTTGGTGAAAGGAACCCGTGATATGGATTTTTTGAAGCTTGCCGCCGAGCGGTACTCGGTGCGGAAATTTACGGATCGGCATCTGGAGCAGGAGAAGATCGACGCGATCCTGAAGGCGGGGCATCTGGCGCCTACGGGGTGCAACTATCAGCCTCAGCGGATCCTGGTGCTCAACAGCGACGAGGCGATCGAAAAGCTGAGGGGGTGCACCAAGTGCCATTTCGGCGCGCCGACGGCGATGCTGATCTGCTACAACACCGAGGAATGCTGGAAACGGACACGCTACGACGGGCGTTCCTGCGGGGTGGTAGATGCCAGCATCGTGACCACTCATATGATGCTGCAGGCGGCTGCCATCGGGGTAGGGTCGACATGGGTCATGCATTTTGATCCCGATGCCATGCGGCGGGAGTTTCACATTCCCGATCACATCGATCCAGTGGCGTTGCTGGTGATGGGGTATCCCGCGCCCGATGCCGCGCCGTCGCAGCTGCATGGGGAATATCGCCCGATGGAGGAGGTCGTGGTATACGACCGTTTTGAATAATATGAAGATCGTTGCGCCCGATTACTATCGGAAATTTCACTGCATCGCCGAGCGGTGTCAGCACAATTGCTGTATCGGCTGGGAGATCGACATTGATGAGAACACCTACGCCCGTTAACGCAAGGCGGACGGTGTCTTTGGCGACCGTCTGCGGGAGGGGATCGACTGTTCCTCCGGGCAGCCCTGCTTTCGGCTGGGGGAGGGGGAGCGGTGTGTCTTTCTCAACGAGCGGGGGCTGTGTGACATCATCACGGAGCTGGGCGAGGGGGCGCTGTGCGAGATCTGTGCCGCCCATCCCCTTTACCGTCATTTTTACTCCGACCGCACCGAGGTGG
>JAFTSR010000307.1 GCA_017467225.1 Clostridia bacterium
CACCGGCGGCATTCACTCTCTGCCAACCAGCTCAAGATACTCCTCGTACGTGCACAAATATCGCAGGGCGGCAAGGAGGGCGTTGGGCGTCATGCCGGAGGGGAGACCAAGCTTTTCGGCCAGGGCATCGCGGCGGGCGGCGCTGTCGGGCGCACCGGTCAGCTTGTCCTCGTACAGATCGACCTTGCACAGTGGATTTTCCGTGGCGCGCAGGTGGGCGTTCTCGTCGGCATAGGGCGCGAGAAGATCATACAGCAGCTGCCGCTCCATGCCTTCTACGCCGAGGATACCTTCGGCGGAAGGCTCGTCCTTTCGTTTCTCCTTGCCCTTGATGCGAGGCGTATACAGAGAGATGATGCGCTCGGGCGGCACGATACCGTGCAGATGCGCGCGGATCAGCTTGCCTGCACCGTCGCTGTCGGTCAGCACGATGATCGGCTTGTCCTTGGCCAGCGCGCGCAGAAGCGCCTGCTTATCCTTGCTGCGAAAGACGCCGAAGCCGTCGGTTGGGATGATCTGCCCGTCCATGACCGACAAAAGGCGGAGCCGGTCGTATTTCCCCTCAACGATGACGGGATAGGGAATGCATAATTTGTCGTTCATATGTCACCTGCAGAAAAAGTACAAGAGCACAAGGGCGCCCAGCACGATACGATAGACGCCAAAGGCGGAGAAGGTATGGCGCTTGACGAAGTCCATCAAAAAGCGGATAGCGATCAGCGAGACGATCAGCGAGACAGCGCAGCCGACGCCCAGCGTCAGGTAGGCCTCTACAGGCACGGAGACGGCGGCCTCGGAGACGTATTCGACAAAGCCGAGCACCTTGATCAGGCTGCCGCCGACCATGGCAGGAATTGCCATAAAGAAGGAAAATTCCGCGCCGGTGGTACGGGAAAGCCCCAGCAGCATAGCGCCGAGGATGGTTGAGCCGGAGCGAGAGGTGCCGGGCACGATGGACAGCGCCTGAAAGGCACCGATGGCCAGCGCGCGGCCGTAGGTGATCTCGGAGAGGCTTCCGACGGTGGGGGTGGTGTTTTTCTTGGCGTTGGCGCGTTCGATGACGATAAATGCGATGCCGTAAGTGATCAGTGCGAGGGCGACGACGGGGGCGTTATACAGCCAGCCGTCGATATCGCGGCCGCTGATTTTTTTCAGGATTTTATCAAACACGATGCCGACAAGCGCGGCGGGGATGCTGGCGGTGAGCACCTTGAACCACAGCTGCCAAATGCTTTTGCGCTCGGTGGGTGTGGTTTTTTTGAAGCTGAACGGCCATAGCTTGGACCAAAAGAGGATGACAACGGCAAGGATAGCGCCAAGCTGGATGACGACCTGGAACATTTCGCCGAATTCGGCGAGGAAGGCTTGATCCTCGGTGAAGGCGAAGGGGAGCCATTCTTCGACGAGGATGAGGTGGCCGGTGGAGCTGATGGGAAGCCATTCGGTGATGCCCTCGACGATGCCGTAGAGGATGGATTTGAGAAGTTCGATGAAGAGTTTCACGATAGAGCCTCCTTTGGATTGTGCGAACAAGGATTTCTAACTGTAAATGGTTTGTTGTTCACTTTTTTGGCACGCCCCAAAAAAGTGAACCGAAAAAAAGGCGTACGAAGGGGGCGCCGCCCCCTTGTAGATCCCCCGACTTCGCGCGCTACACACAAAAACGCTCCGCGTTTTTGCTCAATCGCGCGCGGTTTTAGCAAACTGCAGACTTTGCTTTCGCCGCCTCAAAGAGGACGGCGAAAACTGCGGGGTGTTCTATGGGAAGAATGGATTTTTTGTAGGGGCGCGCATTGCGCGTCCGTTCCAACGCGAAACAATCTTTAATTTATCAAATGGGGTAGGGGCCCCATGGATACGTTGCAGTCGGTGTGGAATAGCTGATGAAGTAAAAAGTTTAGCGATAATTTTTCCCCAAAAGTTTTTGGGGTTCCAAGGGGCGATGTTTGACGTTTTCGGCTTGCCCGAAACGGCGGTGTGAGCCGCCGAGGCAAACTCGTGGTCGCTTGCGACCATCTTTTTCTTCAAAAAGACCCCTTGGTCGCCGAAGGCATTATCTATGTCCTTATACCCTCACTCCTGCCCGGCTCTGAGGATATCGCCGGCTTCCACGGGAAAGGGGACGCGAGCGAAGAAGCACTGCTGAGGGTGAGGCGCCGAGGGGATGGGATTGCCCTCATCGTCGTACAGCTCGGTCACCGTAAAGGGCTTGCCGATCTGCCCGGGGGTCAGAAGCTCGGCGGCATCTCCCACGCTGACCTTGTTCTTCTGTCCGAAGTAGACAAGATACCCTGCGTCGGTCTGCCAAGGCAGCCCTGCGGGGAGGCTGTCTGTATCATATTCCAGCGCGGTGGCAAAATATGCTTTTTCGCGCAAATAACCCAGCGTCGTTGACAGGTGACTTTCCTTTCGGCAGTCGTCAAGGAAGTAGCCGGTGCAGTATTCGCGGTGCGACACGCTATGCAGCTCGTCCAGCCAACGAGGGTCGTAGACGTAGTTCTCCTTGTCGGCAAGATAGGCGTCCATCGCCATGCGGTAGGTGTTGGAAACGACAGCGGCGTAGTAGGCGCTCTTCATGCGACCCTCGATCTTGAAGGACGAGATGCCGCTCTCCATCAGGGCGGGAATGTGCTCGATCATACACATGTCCTTGGACGCCATGATAAAGGTGCCAAGGTCGTTGACCTCAATGGGCAGCGGAATTTCCGGTCTCTTTTCCTCGATCAGCGTGTAATTCCAGCGGCAGGGCTGGGCGCACATGCCGCGGTTGCCGTCGCGACCGACCAGCTCGTTGGACAGCATGCACCGTCCGCTGTAGGACACGCACATCGAGCCGTGGATAAACGCCTCCAGCTCAATGTCGTCCGGCAGCGCGTCGCGGATTTGGCGGATTTCTTCCAGGTTCAGCTCGCGCGCCAGCACCAATCTCTTGGCACCCAGCGCCACGTGCGCCAGCGCCGTCTCCGGGCTGCAGATGCCCGCCTGGGTCGAGACGTGGATCTCCATGTGCGGCAAAAGCTCGCGGATCAGCGCCATCACGCCAAGATCGGCCACGATCATGGCGTCGGGAATGCCGTCGTCGCCTGCCGGGTTTCCGATGCGCGTCAAAAATTCACGCAGCGGCGCGTATTCGTGGGCGCGCGGCATGGTGTTGACGGTCAGATATGCCTTTTTGCCCAGCGCGTGGGTGTAGCGAAACGCTTCGCGCAGCTCGTCATCGTCAAAATTATCAGCGGCAGAGCGCATACCGAACGCCTTGCCGGCAAGATAGACCGCGTCCGCGCCAAAGCGCAGCGCCGCCTTGAGTTTTTCAAAATTTCCCGCAGGTGCGAGAAGCTCGGGGATGGTATTTATCATAAAACCTCCGTCGGCATCATGCCGCAAGTACAGTACAAAATCTTTACATCTATATCTTATCACGATTTCCCCAAAAAGTCAAGGGCGGCGGCAAAGTTTGCGCAAATCGCGTCGCGGCACGACTACCTTGTTACGTGTCGTGCTCTGCCAAGCAGTATTTTTCTCAAATTCTCAAGCCTTATTGACAAATCAGCAGAAATGTGGTAAAATATACTCGTCACATAACTGCATATGCTATGACCAACGAAGGGAAAATACTTTTGGTAAAAAGTGTTTTCTCCTTTTCCTCATACCTTCGTTGGGAGAGCAGTTGTGTGACGACAAACAAAGGGAAAACATTTTTTCGGTGCGTTCCTTTTGGGACG
>JAFTSR010000308.1 GCA_017467225.1 Clostridia bacterium
GCGTTTCCGTCCGCGGCCTCGGCGGCCTCGCTGGGTGTGTCACTGGGCATCGCTCTGGACTGTCTGATGACCTTTTTCGGCTCGTCGGCCACCGATGCCGCCTTCAACGCCTGGCTGACCGACAGCACTGACGCGACCAACCGCGGTGCGGCGGAGGTCATCAACGCCATGATGCCGCTGGTTGCCATTCTCGCCGTTTTCGGCGGATTTATGGCGTTCAACCTGGACGAGTCCTCCAGCTGGACCTACATTTTCGCCATCATCGGCGGCGTGGTGACCGTCGTTGGCGTGCTGGGCTGCTTCCTTTTGCGCGATGGTGCCATCGAGCCGGTGCGGCAGGGCTATCTGCGCACGGTGGTTCACGGATTTTTGCCGTCGACCATCAAGGGCTCCCCTGCCCTTTACGGGACGCTGCTCTGCTTTGTTCTTTTCAACGTATCCATTCAGATTTTCATGCCGTATCTGATTCTGTATTACGAGGTAACGCTGCAGATGAGCAACTACGTGCTGATCATGGCGCCGGCGATCATTCTGGCTTCGGTCGTCACGGCGCTGTGGGGCAAGGTTTACGACAAGCGCGGCTTTCTCTCCAGCGCGTGGATCAGTCTTTTCTGGCTGGCGGCGGGGTACGTCATGCTGTTTTTCTTCCGCGCGACCGCGGCGGTATTTATCGGCTCGCTTTTGATGATGTGCGGATATCTTTCGGGCATGGCGGTATTTGGCGCGCGCATTCGCGACCTGACGCCGCTTGGCAAGGCTGGCATGTTTCAGGGTGTGCGCATTTGTGCGCAGGTGCTTTTGCCGGGTGTGATCGGTCCGTGGATTGGCAAGGTGGTGTTGGCCAATGCGGACACCATTGTCAACAATGACGGCACGGAGTCGTTTATTCCCAATGCCAATATTTTTGCTGCGGCGCTTTTGGCGGTGGTGGTATTAGCGGCGGTGATGGCGGTTGGGATGATGCGGAAGAAAGTGAGCAAGGAATGAAAAAAGTGGGTCTCCTCGGACGAGGGGACCTTCTTTTGTGAGGGGATGATTTAGCGAGTACGAACAAAGCTTACTAACTGTAGAAGGCTTGTTGTTCATTTTTTTGACGCGCGTCAACAAAACGAACCAAAAAAAACGCGTACGAAGGGGGCTTTGCCCCCTTGTAGATCCCCCGAGCTTCGCGTGCTACCGCCAAACGACTCCATCGTTTGGCTAAATCGCACGCGGCTGTTGCAGAGTGCAAACTTTGCTTTCGCCGCCTCAAAAAGGACGGCGAAAACACAGGGGATTTCTACGGGAAGAAATGCGAATATACGGCATTCTTCCCCTTGCGTCATCCTGAGCGGAGCGCGGCGCATGCGCGCGGAGTCGAATGGATCTCGCAACGGTTTTTTCTCGTAGGCGGGGGCTTGTCTCCCACCATTTCAATGCAAAACTAATTGCGAACCGAACTTATGGGGCAGGGGCCCCATATGGAAAACGGTTCCGTTCGGACAAAACAGAACCGTTAAAGGCTTTGCATATAAATTTTTTGAAAGGTTTTGGGTTTCCAAAGGGTCTTTTTTCAAAAGACCCTTTGGTGGGGTCAAGGGGCAAAGCCCCTTGTATCACGCTCTCCTCCCTGCCGGCTTAAATCTCCTGACGAATAGCTCGGTGGGCTCGCCCTTCAGTGTCACGGTGGTCTTGGGCGTGACGGGGTGGGATTCCAGCAAGTTCCCTGCCTCGTCGAAGATATCCAGCACGAAGCGGGATGCCTCGGAGTAGTCGGTCAGATCCAGCGTCAGCGTGGTTGTGCGGCTGTCCTCGTCAAGGACTGCAAAGCCCAGCACGGCGTTATCCAGCGTATAGAAGCCGGCGCGGGAGCCCTTGACGCTCTTGGTCAGAAGGCAATCGCCCACGTTCTTACCGTCGGTGAAGAAGGGCAAGAAGGTCTTGCGCAGCCCGGCCAATCTCTTGATGGTCGCCGCGAAGGCCGGGTAATCGGCGATCATCGCCGTGCCGTTCATCTGTCCCGGCTTGGAGGGATAGGCGTTCATCATCAGATTGTCCATGAAGATGTATTTTGCAAACAGCGGCGAGGAGTCAACGTTCATGTTGGGGCGCTCGGTCTCGACGACGTACAGGTAAGGACGGAAGTCCGTGACCCCCTGCTGCCACCACAGCCACGTCCACTGGCTGTCGCAGTTGTCGATATCCGACTCCAGATAGAAGGTGGACTCGGCCGAGAAGTGGGCGTTCGGGTACATGGCCTGCGTCTCGGTGCGGTACTCATTGATCAGCTCGTGCAACGCGTCGTTCGCACCGGGCATGACGTACTGATCCCAAGCGATGGAGGGACAGTGCGCCTCGTCGCGCCAGAAGCGCAGCGACTGCATGACGGCATCGCGCCACCAATCCACGTCCAAATTACCCATATTGTGGCTGCTCCACGACTTCATATAGGGTGCACGGAAGACGGGAACCGCCTTGATGGTCTCGGCCCAGGAGGCGTCCACCGGCAGGCCGCGCTTCTGCGCTTCTGCGTACCAGATCTGCACCATGGAGACCAGCGGATAGACCTCAACGCCCAGCTCCGCCGCCTTCTTGACGCCGGCGACAAAGCCGTCAAAGCCGCCGTACTCAGGATAGAAGCAATCCTTGGTCATGGGGAAGCCGGTATAAGAGCTGCCCCACAGGTTCAGACCCGAAAGTCCGACGTCGGCGATATCCTTGGCCAGCGTGGGAAAATCAAGGTAAGTCCAGTTGGTATCGTCCTCGTCCTTAGGATAGCCCGAGCCCATCCAGATGGTGCGGAAGCCCAGCCACTCTTTCATACACTGCGGTACGGGAACGACGCGCTTCTGATTCTGCTTGACCCAAGCACGGTACGGCTCGATGCCCTTGACCCAGCCGCCCATGTGCGGCGTCAGAACGTAAATTCCGCTGTCGTAGCTCTCGCCCTTGCCAAGGTTCAGGTACTGCATGGAGGCGATGCGCATGGTACGGTTCTGGTGGTTGAGCTTGACCCAGTAGGTATCGTTGCTGCCCATCCAATATTTATTTTCGGGACCCCAGCCCCAGGCTTGGCGGTAGAGGGACACGCCGGCCTTCAGGCTTCCGAAATCGAACCATCTGCCGCCCATAGCGCGGTCGGCGCCATTGGCCGGGAACAGGCCTGCCGGCGAGAAGAACTGACCGGCGACGGTGATATTCTCGCCATAGAAGCGTTCGCGGCTGCGCTCGTTGCTGCTCTGCTCCTCATAC
>JAFTSR010000309.1 GCA_017467225.1 Clostridia bacterium
AGATAGCCGTCCTCGTCCTTGTAGCCCAAATCGCCCGTCATCAGCCAGCCGTCCTCGGTGAGCGTCTTGGCGGTTTCTTCGGGATTCTTGTAGTAGCCCTGCATGACGGACTTGCTTCTGACCTGAATTTCACCATCGACAATCCGCACCTCACAGCCCGGCACAATCTCGCCGACGCTGAGCGGCTTGGGGCAGTTCTTGACGCCCGAACAAATGCGCGGCGAGCATTCGGTCATTCCGTAGCCCTGCGCCACTTCGATACCGAACTCCTTGTAGCCATCGATAATCTCCGGGCTGAGATAAGCGCCGCCGGAATAGATAATGCTGAAATCCTCGCCGAACACCTCTTTTCCGACAGCAAGCTTGTCACCGTCGCCTGCCATCTGCCTCATGCGGTTGAGAATAGACGCGGAAATCATGGGCACAAAGGTTACATCGGTCGGGCGAAAAACCTTTAAGTTTTTGAGAATCCGCATCAGCGAATCGTTTACGCAGAGCAGTCTGCCGTACCAAAGCGTGCAGAGAATGTCGCAGGTAAAGCAGTAAACATGGTGAATCGGCAGCACCGTCATGCGCTTGTTGCCTCGGTAGCCCAAATCGGGCTCACAGGTGGCGTTATCGACCAGATTGCCGTGACTGAGCATGACGCCCTTGCTCTTGCCGGTGGTGCCGGAGGTAAACAGAATTGCCGCAAGGTCGTTTTCCGTGGGATTGCCGACGGCGGTTTTGCCCATGTATTCCGCCAAGATATCGCCGAGAAACAGTGCGCCCTCGCACGGCTTGTGGATATGAATATAGTACTTGACCGCAGGACAAAGCGCCTTGAAGGTTTCGAGGTCGTTTTTGTGGTTGTCGTCAAAGAACACGATTTCACTATCAGAGCGGACGATTTCATCCGCAATCCGCTCGGCGCTGTTGGCGTTGTCAAGCGGCACCGATACATTGCCGCTGAACTGCACGCCGAACCAAGCCGTGAGATATTCATAGCTCGTCAGACCGATAACCGCTGCGTGTACGCTGTCCGCAAAATGCGCGTTAATCCACGCGCCAATCGCTTCGCAGTCCGCACGGAACTGACGGAAGCTGTGGTCAACAAACTGACGCTTTTTATATTCGCGTACAAACACCGCGTCGCCAAAGCGGCTGTCAGCCGAAACGACAAGCTCCTTGAGGGTGGTTACCTTGTCCATCAGCCAAGCCCCTCTAAGTACGCCATCAGTTCGCCGACGTTCTTGCACTTTGCCGCGACAGCCTGGTCGATTTCAACGTCAAACTCATCCTCGCAGTCGCCGAGCATACAGATAAAGTCATAGGAATTAAAGCCCAAATCGTCGGCAAAACGGGATTCCGGCGTGATGGAAGCCGCGTCAGCGTCAACATAGGTGCAGATTAGTGATTTTAAAGTTTCAAGCATGGGATATACCTCCTTAGGTCATGTCAATAATTTCCTGAACGGTCTTGTCGGGGTTTTCAATACTTCTGAACAGCACTCTGCCGGTGAAGTAGTAAAGGAATTCAATCTGCTCCGGCGTCGCGCAAGCCTTTTGATAGCCGAAGAAGAAGGTCAGTCCGCCGTCGCCCGGACGGTGCATCGCCGTGATATAGAACGGCTGCGGCTGCTTTCCGCTGCTGTACCAGCGGCACCGGAACGGGATTCCCTTCAGATACGGGACAAGGCTCTTTCGGGTGGCGGGTTGATACGTGAAGCTGATGCTGTGGAACTCCGCACCCATATCCATCCCGTACACCTCACGCTGTGCGAGATAGTAACGCAGCGTGGAATAATCGGCGTGCAGGAACATCTCTTGCTGTTCACGCTTAATGATTTCCATGGATTCGAGCACTGTCGTGTTGGCAGGGTCGAGAATGGTGCGCAGCGGCAGGCAGTGCATTCTCACGCCGCCGCATTTTTTGTGAAGAATGGTGGAGCGTCTGCTGACGAAGTTGCGAATGGTGACGTCCTGCGCGTTATCGTTAAATTTGGACAGCACCGTCCGAATCGCGTGCAGAATAACGACGCTCGTCGGGATATCGTGTTCTTCGGCAAAGGCGATGATTTTATTGGTGGAATCGACGTCGAGGTCATAGGTGATGGTACCGCCGCTGCCGTCGGGCGAAGGCAGCGTGCACCAGCGAACATCCGGTCTGCCGGTCGTTTCGCGGTATGATTTCAGGCGTTCGGTGCCGGCAAAATCCGTGAACAGCGGCATGGGCTGACGGAGCTTTTCTTGCCAGTATTTTTCGTCGCGCTTTGCTTTTTTGCTGTCGGGGTACTCCAAATCCTTCTTGACCGACTCGATATAAGAGGTCAGCGGCGCAGGATACGGCAGGTCGTACATCAAATGGCAGTAGATGTCCATCACATCCTTGGTAAAGGTGATAACGGAGCCTGAGTCCGCGCAGGCATGGTGCACGTTGAGATAGTAGCCGTTATAACCGTTTGGCATCGAAACGATGACAATGCGCGACAGCTCGCCGCCGAAGGTGTCAAACGGCTGGGAAGTCCAGCGTTCGAGAATAGCGTGCGCCTTTTCCTCGGAGAGCGCCGAAAAATCATAATACTCAAAATGTTGGTTTTTGTACGGCACAACATACTGCCAAAGCTCCTCCGTCTCCGGGTCGCGCCAGATGCGCAGACGCATAGACTCACTGCGCTCAATAGCGCGGTTGAGCGCCTCGCGCAGAACCGAAATGTTCAGCTCCGCCTGCAAAAAGGTACCCGTGCCGATGTTGACGATTTCATGCGTTGGGCTGAATTTGAGCGTATACATATGCACCATCTGCGCCGGCGTCAGCGGATAACAGTCATGCATAATGCCGCCGATAATCTTGACCATAGTGTCCTCCTTGCTGTTATATAAATTTATTGTTAGTTATAGCAATTCTTTTATATAATTTTACCACAATTTTAGCAGTGTGTCAATGATATATTGCATTGGTTCCTTTATTCCGATAAAGCTCTTTTTGGAGCAATGCCTGCCATGTGCTTTCGGGCAGTCCTCCGGCACGGCGGAAATGCGACCTTGCTTGATTCATGATTCAAAAAATGCTGCGCACAGCAGAATGGCTGTGTGCAGCATTTTGTTTTTATACCAATCTTCATTAAAAAGTAGACTTTCTACTTTTTATTAGGTATTAGTATTAATAGCGCCGTAGGCGCGTCAAGATTGTATTAGACGGCAATTGCGCTTTTGCGCAATTGGAAAACGCGCCAAGCGTTTTCTCTCTGATAGGAAGTTGTTTACTTTCTATCAGAGAATAGTATAAGGCATATTCGCGAGTTCAAGTCCCTGAC
>JAFTSR010000310.1 GCA_017467225.1 Clostridia bacterium
ACGGTCTGTGCGGCGGTATCATCGACGGCTCGGGGGTCGCCAAGGCCGTCTCGATCGACGGCGGACGCGAGACCTACGTTCGGAATACCAATATCAAAAATGCATTGGTCGGTCTGCACATCAAGCACGGCGCGAATAACGGCTCTTCCGATGCCGATATCATGGGGGTCAATATCACGGGCAACGGTGCACCTGACAGCATCGGCGTTGTGATCGACGGCTATGATAACACGCTGACCAATATGCGCATTGCCGATGTTTGCACCGGTGTTGAGGTGCGCAGCGGCGGCAACATGCTGCGCAACATTCATCCGCTCTACCACATTCACGACGAGACGTATCACCTGTATGAAAAGAGCGTCGGCTTCCGCATCCTGCATCCGATGAACTGGTTTGATTACTGCTATAGCGATCAGTTCTGCGTCGGCTTTGACACCATGGGCGGTGGCATGCTGAAAAATTGCTTTTGCTGGTGGTATTTCGATCGTGACACGCTGCATCTGGCCCTGCGCAGCAAGCACCCCTTCTGCGGCGTGATCGATACTATGGTGGTCGGCGGCGCGCAGCATCCGGAGCATCCCAATCAATTTATGGATATGAGTCATGTCGATCCTTCCGCGTCCATTCGTGACGTGGTCATGGTGGCACCCGACGGTAAATCGAGCCGCGTGTGCTGAAAACGTATGCGAGAGGAAGCTTTCCCCAATAGGCTTCCTCTCCTTTCTTTTCGCATCGACGAACAGCTTAGCCCTTGACATCCTTTCGATTTTGTGTTATACTGTCCACAGTGATTGCTGCGTATGCCGCGGCGGTCATGGGTATACTACAGACAAACAGCTCCGCGAGGTTTTTATGAGATTTAATAATAAATCGCTGCTCCGCTATTTATACGAGATCGGCGTGCTGCTTCTCGGCAACGCCGGCGTGGCGTTTTTGGTGGCGGCGTTCGTCATTCCGCATAACATTATCATGGGCGGCGCGACAGGCATCGGTATTGTGCTTGACCCCATCCTGCCGCTGGATACGCCGACCATCGTGCTTATTTTCAACATCCTTATGCTTGTTTTGGGTCTTGTGGTGCTGGGAAAAAAGTTCTTCTTAGCCACTGTGGCAAGCTCACTGCTCTATCCCGTTTTTTTGGCTGTTTTTCAGCGCATGGATTGGGTGGTCAACATCACCGACAATATGCTCCTGGCGACGCTGTTCGCCGGCGGCATGCTGGGCGTGGCGCTCGGCATCGTCATGCGCATCGGCGCCTCGTCGGGTGGCGCGGACGTATTGTCCTTGGTCATGCATAAGTGGTTCCATCTGCCGGTTGCCGTCTGCGTGTGGGCGGTTGATCTGGCGGTCATTGGCGGACAGGCGCTGTTTGCTACGCCGGAGGAGCTGCTGTACGGCATTCTTTTGTTGGTCATTGAGTCGCTGGTGCTGGATCAGGTCATGGTCATGGGAAGCTCGCAAATTCAGATCTTCGTTGTCTCGCCGCATCACGAGCACATCCGCAGCCGCCTTCTGACTGAGCTTGAGGCCGGCGTGACCATGCTGCTGGCCGAAACGGGACATGAGCGCCGCGAGCAGCCGGGCATTCTGTGCATTATTCCCAAGCGCAAGCTACACGCTGCGACCACCATCATCCAGAGCGTGGACGAAAACGCCTTTATCACCATCACGCAGATCCGCGAGGTGCACGGTCGCGGCTTTACCCGCGAGCGCGTGACGCTGCAAATTTCTGAGGAACAGACGGAAAAATCGTAACATTTTTGTAAACAATAGCCGCACGGTCTTGCTTGCCCCGTGCGGCTATGTTATAATGTCTGCAGTTGGTACATATATATTAACTGGAAGCGTTTTAAAAAACGAACCAGTTATATATATAATACGGCATATACGCGAAAGATGGAGGATGAGATTTTGTTCAAGCAGTTCGGGGGAGCTTTGAAGGAATCACTGCAATCGGTGATTCCCATTTTTGGTATTGTGTTGGCGCTGAGCGTCTCCGTGGCATCCATGCAAACAGGAGTTATGGTCCTGTTTTTGTTTGGTACGCTGCTTTTGATCGGCGGTATGGGTCTGTTTACCATCGGCTCAGGCATGTCGATGCAGCCGCTGGGTGAGGGTATTGGTGTGCAGCTGGGAAAATTCAAGCGCATTTGGCTGCCGCTGCTTATCTGCTTTGTGTTGGGTGTGCTGATTACCATCGCGGAGCCCGATTTGACCGTGCTTGCCGAGCAGGTGCCCTCCATCCCCAATATGACGTTGATCCTCTCGGTTGCCATCGGCGTTGGTATTTTCTTGCTGATCGCCATGATCCGTGCCAAAAAGGGCATTCCGCTCTCGCGTCTTTTGCTGATCTTTTACGCCGCCGTCATTATTCTGGCCTTCTTTGCGCCGGATGACTTTATTCCCGCTGCCTTTGACTCGGGCGGTGTGACCACGGGACCGATCACCGTGCCCTTTATCATGGCGCTGGGTGCCGGTATGGCGGTCATGAGCAAGTCGAAAAACGCACAGGAGAACAGCTTTGGTCTGGTTGCTCTTTGCAGCATCGGCCCGATTCTCTCGGTGCTGATTCTGAGCATTTGCTTCCGTCCCTCGCCGCAGACCTCGGAAACGGTGGTTACGGTAGCCACCACGACCAAGGAGGCGTTTTTAGCATTCCTGCACGCCATTCCGCACTATGCTAAGGAGGTTCTGGTCGCGCTGGCACCGCTGCTGGGCGTGCTCTTGGTCTTCCAGCTGTTTACCCGTCGCTTCCATATGCACCAGATGCTGCGTATCGGCGTCGGCTTCGTCTATACATATCTTGGTCTTGTCCTGTTTTTGACCGGTGCCAACGTCGGCTTTATGCCGGCAGGACGCCTGATCGGCGCGCAGATCGCCGGTGGCGATCACGCCTTTATGCTGATCCCGATCGGCATGCTGATGGGTTATTTCGTCGTCAGCGCCGAGCCTGCGGTTCACTCGCTCAAGAAGCAGGTTGAGGAAATTACCAACGGTGCGATCGCACAGCGTGCCATCGGCATGGCGCTGTCCATCGGTGTGGCTGTCTCTGTCGGTCTTTCCATGCTGCGTGTGCTGACGGGCGTTCCCATTTTGCCCATTCTGATCCCCGGTTATCTGATCTCGCTGGTCATTACCTTCTTTGTTCCGCCGCTGTACACCGGTATCGCGTTTGACTCGGGTGGCGTTGCCAGCGGTCCGATGACCACCACCTTCATTCTGCCCTTTGCCATCGGTGCGTGTGAGCTGGCGGGCGGTAACATCATGACTGATGCCTTCGGTATCGTTGCCATGGTCGCCATGACGCCGCTGATCACCATTCAGGTTATGGGTCTGTATTCCCGTATCCAGCACCGCCGCATGCTGCAGCGTGTACGCCACGAGCTGTTGCAGATTGAGGACGATATGATCATTTATGAAACGGAGGATGATGCCGCATGAGTATTCCCAAACAACAGCGCATGATGATGGTGCTCTCGGTCATTCTGCGTGGTACAGGAAAGCAGTACCGAGAGATGCTGGAGAGCCGCGGTATTCGTTTCCACCTGCAAACGGTCGGCTTTGGCACTGCGCCCTCCGAGATGATGGATATTTTTGGCCTGGGCAGCAACGATAAGGATATCGTGGTCAGCATCGCACCGCGTGCGCAGGTCAGCGCCCTGGCTAGTGATCTTGCCAAGAACCTTGATACCGCGCCGCGCTACGGCGGTCTGATGACCATCTTCTCTTTGGATGCCATCAACCGTCTGAGCGCCGAGATCCTCTCCCGCAGCGCCGCAGAAAACACCGATAAAGGAGCTGATACCGAAATGAAAAGTGAATTTGAACATAAAATGATTATGGTCACGGTCAATCAGGGCTACACCGATCAGGTCATGCAGACCGCCAAGCGTGCCGGCGCAACGGGAGGAACCATCCTGCGTGCCCGCCTTGCAGGCTCGGAGAGATTGCAGCAGTTTGACGAGCCCGGTATGGAGCAGGGAGAGGAAAAGGAGATCATCCTGATCCTGGCGCCTGCCTCGAATGCCGGCGAGATCATGAACGAGGTCAATCGCGCGCACGGACTCAAGACCGAGGCCAAGGGCGTTGTCTGCGCGGTACCGGTTGAGCACGCGCTCAAGATCTGAGAGGGCAGCGATGCTGAACCGTATTGTAAAGGCAGCCGCCGACCATAATCTGAATTTATATTCCATCGCCGTGATGGACGGTGAGGGGCTGCACGAGTGCCGCTTCCGCCGCGCTGATCTTTGCACCAACAGCTATTCTGTCGCCAAGGTCTTTACTATGACCGCCATCGGCATGCTGTGGGATGCGGGAAAGCTGCGCGTGGCGGATCGCGTTGTGGATATTTTTCGTGACGAGCTGCCCGTGGGTATGGACGAGCGCTGGGGACAGGCTACTGTGGAGCATCTGCTCACCCATCGCGCCGGTCTGCCGCAGGGGTATCTGGATATCGACGTTGATGATCTGACACAATATCCCACTGATGATTTTCTGCACTACGTGCTCTCCACACCCTTGCAGCAAACACCCGGGGAAAAGTTTGTCTACTCGGACGCCGCCTTTTATCTGCTCTCCCGCATCGTGACCAAGATCACGGGAGAGAGATTGGACGACTTTCTGCGTCCGACGCTGTTTGGCACCATGGGCTTTCGCGAGCTTGCCTGGAGCGTCTGTCCGCGCGGCTACTGCATGGGCGCGACGGGCCTGTATATACGCACGGCAGACATGGTCAAGCTGGGCTACGCTTACGCCAACGACGGCTGCTATGGCGGCAAGCGCGTGGTATCCTTTGATTGGGTCAAGCTGGCGCTGGAGCGCAAATACGAGCTCTCGCCGTACGGCAACAGCGGCATCTACACCAAGGGCGGCATGTATGGGCAACTGCTCTGCTTCTCGCCCGAGCGCCGTATTGCCTTCGGCTGGCACGGCTACGAGACGGCAAACGACGTACGCATTGTGCTGAAGCAGTTTGATCGGTGAATAAAAGCGCGAGGAATGACAAGCATCCTCGCGCTGTTGGTTGTGTAAGAAGTTGGGGCTCTGCCCCTAAGGCCTCCGGCG
>JAFTSR010000311.1 GCA_017467225.1 Clostridia bacterium
ATGCAGGGAACTGCGCGCGAGGTGTTCTCCCGTGCAGACGAGCTGTGTCGGGTTGGTCTGGACGTTCCGGAAATTTCAACGCTTTGCGCCATGCTGCGCGAGCGTGGCGTGCCGGTCGATGAGGGCGTCTACACGGTTGAGGACGCGTTCTCTGCCGTATCGCGCTTACTCCTTGCGAAGGGAGGACAGCAGAAATGAAGGGTGTTGCTTTTGGACAGTTTTACCCTGCAAATTCACTCTTGCATCGCCTTGATCCGCGTGCCAAGCTGATCATGGCGCTCCTGTACGTCATTACCTCCTTTCTTTGCAAAAACGTGCTGGGCTTTGCCGCTATGCTGGCGCTGGCATTTTTGCTGATCCTGATCTCTCGCATTCCTATGGGAACCGTGCTGCGCAGCGTCCGTCCGGTGCTGCTGATCATGCTGTTTACCGCCGCTCTGCACGTCTTTATGACCGGTGGGGAAACGCTGCTCTTTGAATGGAAATTTATCCATATCTACCGTGAGGGACTGTACCACGCGGCATTTATGCTGGTGCGTATTTTTGTCCTGATCGTCGGTATGAGCATGTTTATGACTTATACTACCACGCCCATCATGCTGACCGATGCCATTGAGCAGCTGCTCGCGCCGCTGAAAAAAATCAAGGTGCCGGTGCACGAATTTGCCATGATGATGACCATCGCGCTGCGCTTTATCCCCACGCTGATGGAGGAGACGGAAAAAATTATGGCGGCGCAGAAGGCGCGCGGTGTTGATTTCAGCACAGGCTCGCTGCTCTCACGTGCCAAGGCGCTCATTCCGATCCTGGTGCCGCTGGTGGTTTCTGCCTTCCGTCGCGCAGACGAACTGGCAACAGCCATGGAATGCCGCTGCTACCACGGTGGCGACGGCAGAACGCGTATGACGCAGCTGCGCTATGCGGCGCGCGACTATGCAGCGCTGCTTTCGATGCTGCTGTTTTGCGCGGCATGTGTCACCTGCAATTATCTTGGCATCGGATATTCCATGTGAAAGGACGCACCTCTTATGAAAATGTTGATCTGCTGCAGCTTTGACGGCACGCGATACCACGGCTACCAGGTGCAAAAGGGCGGTGGAATTACGGTGCAAAGTGAGCTCAATCGCGCCGCACGCGAACTTTTCGGCTATGAATGCGACGTGGTGGGCTGCAGCCGCACCGATGCCGGCGTGCATGCGCGGATGTTCTGCGCAACCCTTGCCCAAAAAGGCGAGTCGCATCTGCCCTCGGCCATATCGGCAGAAAAGCTGCCGCGCGCGATGTCAGCGCATCTGCCGAATGATATTTGCGTGTATGCGGCCACCTCCGTTGCGGACGATTTTCATCCGCGCTACGGTGTCGTTGCCAAGGAATATGAATACCGCTTTTGGGTGCGCGACGTGCGCGACCCGTTTGAATGCAATCGCAGCTGGCACGTTGCGCTGCCGCTGCGCGCAGACGCCCTGGAGCGGATGCAGCGGGCTGCCGACCATTTTTGCGGCAAGCACGATTTTACCTCGTTTATGGCACAGGGCTCCAAAATTGTGGACGCCACGCGCACGGTTTACAGCGCGAGCGTGACCCGGGAGGGGAATGTGCTGACGTTCCGCGTCTGTGCCGACGGCTTTCTGTATCATATGGTGCGTATTATGGCAGGAACGCTTTTGGAGTGTGCTACGGGACAGGATGCGCGTGACCCCGACAGTATTCCGGCTTTGATCGAAGCGCGCAACCGTGCTTTGGCAGGGCGAACGGCACCTGCACACGGGTTGTATCTGCATCGGGTGGAATATCCCGATCCCTTGTTTGATTGAATTTTTCGTTTTTTACATTTTCGGGAAAGGAGAGCGCACATGAATACCAAATGGATCGAATGGCTGGCACAGCTTCGTGAGAAGCTGGCACCGGGACGCGCCGATCGCGTTGAGCCCATTGCGGCGGACGTGAGCGAAACGCCTTACTACCGTGAGCGCTCCATTGCCTATGCCTCGGCGCAGATGGTCGTTCTGATCGTCCTGGCGGTTTATCTGGCGGTCTCTCTTTTGACGGGAAGTGCTAATTTCTCGGTGGCTAATCTGTCGCTCCTGGTCAGCGATCTTGGCAGCGCGGTGGTGCTGCCGGAGAGTGGCGGCAGCGAAATGCTGACCTACATTGCCGACGAGCAAAATCAGTACGTTGCTTATCGCGGCGGCGTAGCGGTGCTCGGTCGGGATCGCCTGACCGTGTTTACGGCGACGGGAAGGGAAAATTACACCGTTTCGCTGGGCTATCACACACCGCGCCTGCTTTCCTCGGGAAAATATCTTGTGGCATATGACCTGGGCGGCAATCGTTTTTCGGTGTTCAATTCGTTGACCCGGTTGTATGATACCACCACAGACTCGCCTATCCGCGGCATGGCACTCTCGGACGCAGGCTATTTCTGCCTGATCACGGATGACAGCACCTATGCCTCCGCCGTTACGCTGTACGACGGCGATTTTGATCCGGTCAGCCGCTTTCACCTCAAGGAGCATACGGCAGCCGTCGCCATCTCCGATGACGGCAAGCAGATCGCCATTGCCTCGGTTTCCTCGGTCAATGGTACGCTGACTATGTCGCTTCTCCTGGCCGCACCGGGACAGTCAGAGGCACAGAACTCGGTGCTTTTGGCGGATGCCTATCCGCTGTCCCTGACCTATACTGAAAAAGGTATTTTGGTTCTTTGCGCCGACGCAGTCTATGCGCTGGATCGGCAGGGCACCTTGCTTGGTGAATACCATTTTGAAAGTGAAAAGCTGCTGGGGGCATCGCTGCATGAAAACGGCGCTGTGCTTCAGCTGCGTGCCAATGCGCATGATACGCATCCGCAGCTGACGATACTGGACCGGGCGGCAGCTGTGCGCAGCACCTATACCGTAGCACAAACGCTGCGCGACGCGGCGTTGGACGAGGAGGGTACGCTCTATCTTCTGACGGACGGCGAGCTGGTCGCCTATGCACAGGACGAGCAGGCACCGTACGCAACGGTGGCGCTGATGTCCGGCTACGAGCAGCTTTTGCCCATGGACGACGGAGAACTTTTTCTCTGCGGACGGGCAAGAGCGGTATGTATTCGTCCGCGCGGTACAAAATAATGGCATAGTTGGCCGTTGCTTGAAAGGAGAATTTTGATATGCAATATTTCTTGGATATATCTTTGGTGGCGGTTATCGCCATGACGGTGATTGTGTATTGGCATCGCGGTCTGATCCGTTCGCTTATGGGCGCGGCCAAAACGGTGCTGGCCATTGTTATCACATATTTGTTTGGCGAGACTGTCAGCTCGTGGCTGTATCTGTCGTTTGTGCAGCCGGTGGTGCACAGCTATGTTCATACGCGCCTGGAGGAGGCGGTCGCCTCGGGCGAGCTTTCCGCAGGACTTACACAGCTGGTCAACGAAACGCCGCGCTGGCTGCAAAAGCTGTTAGAGCTGTTCCACGTAGACGTTGGGCCGCTTCTGCAGGATATGGCAGAGCAGCAGTTTGATCAGATTGAGGCGCTGGTGTTCCGCATTGCGGATCCGCTGACCGAGTTTTTCTCTTCGACAGTCGGTTATGCTGCCGTTTTTCTGATCGCTTCGCTGCTTTTGAGCGTTGCAGTCTGGATTTTGGGAAAGGTCGCCGATCTTCCCGTTATTCGCACCTGCGACCGCACGCTTGGCTTGATTCTGGGTGTGATCTGCGCCGTGCTGTATTCTTCGCTTTACGTGCTGTTGGTGTACGTGGTGCTGGGATGGTTTGAGGTTCGCTACAGCACTGTGCCCTTCAGCGCCGGCTTTGAGGCCTCGTGGTTGTTCCGCCACGCCTATGAATGGAACCTATTTCGACTGCTGTTCGGCATTTGATGCATCGAACGCACCAATTCAGAGAAAGGACGCGCGCTGCGCGAGTTAGATAACGTATGATGATCAAATGCTCCAGATGCCAGAAAAGAATGGCAATGATCTTTGTGACCAAGGTGGAAAACGGTCAGAAGAAGAGCGAAGGGCTCTGCTTGTCCTGTGCCAAGGAAATGGGTCTTCCCGTGGAAAACATGCTGGGAGACGCGATGGGCAAAATGGGCCTTAACATGGATCAGCTCTCCGAGATGGAGGCGGATTTCAAGGCTGCGATTGCCGATGGCGACGAGGAGGAAGCCATCGGTGAGGGTGCCGAGGACGAGACGGAAAATGAGGACGGTGACGCACCCGGCAAGGGCGAGCATATCGTTCCCACCTTTGATTTCCGTAAAATTTTTGAGGATGCGGGCCTGATGCGCGCACAGAATGACCAGGCGGGCACACAGGGAGAAAATCAAAAACCGGCACAAGTGCCGGGAGGCGAGCCCGGAGGGGATCGCGCCAAGGACAAAAAAGAAAAGAATTTCGATAAAAAATATAAGATGCTGACGGCGCATTGCCACAATCTGACCCGCAGCGCCGCGCAGGGCAAGCTGGATAACGTCATCGGTCGTGAGCGCGAGCTGGCGCGTGTCGTTCAGATTCTTTGCCGCAGACAGAAGAACAATCCCTGCCTGATCGGCGAGCCCGGCGTTGGAAAAACTGCCATCGCAGAGGCGCTTGCTATCCGCATTGCCCGTGGCGAGGTGCCCTTCAAGCTCAAGAATAAGCAAATTTATCTGCTCGATCTGACCTCGCTGGTCGCCGGTACACAGTTCCGCGGACAGTTTGAGGCGCGTATCCAGGGACTGATCAACGAGATCAAGGACGCCGGCAACATCATTCTGGTCATCGACGAGGTGCATAACCTGGTCGGCACC
>JAFTSR010000312.1 GCA_017467225.1 Clostridia bacterium
ACGTTGTCGATACCCATATTTTCAATAGTGCCTGCGGCATCCTTGAAGTTCTGGATATTGAAGTTAACGACCTCGATACCGAGCTTTTCCATATCGGGAACGACGTTCTCGGTGATCTTCTTTGCAACGCCCTGGCGATCCTGGACCATGTCCTTGAGACCGACGGAGCCGACGATCTCACGCATGTTACCCTCAAGCACCTGGGTCACCAGCGTGACCATCTCAGCGCGGGTCTTGCCCAGCAGCGCCTCAGCGGCCAGCTTGAGCAGCTCGGGGTCAGAGGAAATCTTGACGTTGGCAACACCGTCAACCGAAACGTTGATAAACTCGTTGGTGGGAACTGCTTCGGTGGTCTTGACGTCCACCTGCATAACGCCCAGCGAAAGCTTATCGACGCGCTCGAAGAACGGAATGCGCCAACCGGCTCTACCTATCAGGATACGCTTCTTTCCGAGACCGGAGATGATGTACGCCGTGTCGGGCGGCGCTTTGAGATAACCGAACGCGATGAACAAAACCAGCACGACGGCGGCGGCAATAATGCCAAAAATTACGGGTTGGGGCATGATAAAATCCTCCTTTATATAAATTTTTGAAACCCCTTGCAAAAAGAACTGCGCTGTACAAAACGCAATCGGTAATTACCATGATTTCTTTTTACGAGTATATTATAACATCACTTGACCGTTTTGTCAAGAGGTAAGATTAAATTTCGTATAGTTGCACAAATATGGCATAGTAGATTTATGCACATTCACTAAAAACGGAATTTTTCCAGGCGGCGTCAGGCTTTTTTACACCAGTATACTACAAAGCTGCCCCCTTTGTCAAGAGGGCAGCGCTTACTGCCTATATTTTCTCATTTCCCTGCGCATCAGCCAGGCGGCGCAGCTCATCCAGCGCGTCGGATAGACCGCCAAGACGATCGATCAGTCCCTCCCTGACCGCCTCGCTCCCCTCGACCACGCTGCCCAGGTCCGTCGCCAGCTCGTCCGGACACATCATCAGCTCGGTCAGCCGCTTCTTTTCCATATGCGAATGCCGCACCACAAAATCGACGATCCGATCCTGCATCTCCGCCAGATACCGGAAGCTTTGCGGTGCACCCAACACCGTGCCCGACACCCGCACCGGGTGGATGGTCATAGTCGCGCTGGGTACGATCAGCGAGCGCTGCGCCGCAACTGCCAGCGGCACCCCGATCGAATGACCGCCGCCAAGCACCAGAGAAACCGTCGGCGTCTTCATCGAAGCGATCATCTCCGCCATGGCCAGACCCGCCTCGACATCCCCGCCCAGCGTGTGTAAAATAAACAGCACACCGCGCACACTCTCATCCTGCTCCAGGTCGACCAACCGTGGGAGAATTTGCTCATATTTTGTCGCCTTTTGATTTTCCGGCAATACGTAATGCCCCTCGATCTGCCCGATGATGGGCATGACGAAAATATCGCTGCGCGGTGCGAGCATCTGCACATCGGGCAGCGGCGCGCTGCTCTGCTGTCGGTTCTGACCCTGTATCTCCATATTA
>JAFTSR010000313.1 GCA_017467225.1 Clostridia bacterium
GGATCGACGATCATCAGATGTACGTCAAAGAAAAGATCAGTATGCTTGCGTAAAGCACCGATGACAGGCGCGCCAAAGCTGATGTTGGGAACGAACATGCCGTCCATCACGTCAAGATGCAGCCAATCGGCGCCGCCTTGCTCTATGCGGCGAACCTCGTCGGCAAGGCAGGAAAAATCAGCGGCCAGTAGAGAGGGGGAAATGTGTAACATCGTAAGCTCCTTTTAACCGGTGGTTGTAAAAATGCTATCGTAGGTTGATAATTTGACGAACGGCGTCGAAAAACGGAACCAACCGTCAACCGCTGCATACACTGGAATGTAACAGCGTGAGTTTGTTAAAAATATTCCCGCAACGCTGCGACGGTTGGAAAACGTCAAGGATGTATGTGTGCTTCAGGTTGCAGAACGTGCGGTGGCGGCGATGTTGCAGCGTCAGCTGACGTCGCCGCTTTTGCTTATGCCTTGACAGAGAAGAGCAGGCAAACGGCGTGAGCGGCGATGCCTTGCTCAGCGCCGGTAAAGCCGAGGTGCTCCTCGGTCGTGGCCTTGACGCTGACCTGCTCGACGGTGACATCCAGGACAGCTGCGAGATTTTGCCGCATGGTGTCAATGTGCGGCGCGAGCTTGGGCTTTTGCGCCAGCACGGTAGCATCGACGTTGCCGACGGCGTATCCTTTTTCTTGGATCAGCTCCACTACAGCCCGGAGCAGCTTGAGGCTGTCCGCACCGGCAAAGCGGGCGTCGGTGTCGGGAAAATGCTTGCCGATATCGCCAAGCGCCAGCGCGCCGAGCAGTGCGTCCGCAATGGCGTGCGCCAGCACGTCGGCGTCGAAATGTCCTAAAAGTCCTTTGGTGTGCGGAATGTGCACGCCACCCAAAATCAACTCGCGATCCTCGACCAGACGGTGCACGTCGTAGCCGTGCCCGATACGGATATTATGCATGGGAGTTGTCCTCCTTACTTGCTTCCTGGCTCTCTCGTGCCTGTAAAATAGCATCTGCGATCAAGAGGTCCACGGGGGTGGTAATCTTGATGTTTTCCCGTCCGCAGTCAACAAGCTTCACTCGACGGTTGATAAATTCAACCAGCGAGTTATCATCCGTGGCAGAAAAGCCCTGTTCCAAAGCGTAATAGGCAGCAGCATGATACAGCGTGTAATCAAAGACCTGCGGCGTTTGCGCCAGCCACATGGTGCTTCGATCGGGAGTTTGCTCAATGAATTTCATGTTATCTGCAACCTTGACCGTGTCGGTCGCAGGCGTGGCGGCCGTTGCGGCACCGGTGCGATAAGCTGCATGACAGACCGCTTCGATCTGCTGCGGCGTGATCAGGCAACGTGCGCCGTCGGCAATCGCCACGTACTTGGTGCGCTTGCTGACCTGCTTGAGTCCGCACAGCACCGATTCCTGGCGCGACGCACCGCCCTCGCACAAAACGCGCAGCTTGGTGATGCCGTGCTCCTTGGCCATTTCGCGGTAGGCATCGAAATCCTGTGCCTTGCCGACGATGACAATTTCGTGAATGGTATCGGCCTTCTGATACGCCAGCAGCGTGTGCGCCAGCACAGGTATGCCGCGCAGCAGCATTCGCTGCTTGGAAAGCGCACCGCCCATGCGGCTGGAGTTTCCCGCGGCAGCGATGATAGCCGCCGTGTAGTGGCGCGGCGTGGCAATACCGCGCGTGGTGTACAGCACCTGGGCGACAGCCTCGGCACCCTTTTGCAGCGTATCGGCAGTTGGCTTTGACATGGCTTTGCTCCTTTGTAAATTACTTTTGCGGCAAGTAACGGAAAAATCAGTTTTGCGCGTTCTCGATGGCGGTGATCATATCGACGCGATTCTGATGCTTTCCACCCATAAATTCTGCGTCAAGATATGCGTCGACCAGATCGAGCGCCAATCCCTCGCCAACCACGCGTGCGCCAAAGCAGAGAACGTTGGCGTCGTTATGCTCTCGGGTCAGGCGGGCGCTGAAGGTGTCCGAGCAAGCGGCCGCGCGAATGCCGCGGTGCTTGTTTGCAGCCATGGACATGCCGATGCCGGTGCCGCAGATCAGAATGCCCAGATCAGCCTCGCCGCTTTGAATTTTTGCGCAGGCAGCGTGTGCATAATCGGGATAATTGCAGGAATCTGAGGTGTAGGTGCCAACGTCGGTCACGGCGTAGCCCTGTGCCTGCAGGTGTGCGATGACCTTGGCCTTGAGATCGCAGGCAGCGTGATCACAGCCGACGACTAACTTGAGAGACGTGTTTTTCATGAGATTGTGTTCCTTTCGGTTGATAAAAGCATACTTATGGTTGATTTTTACATGGAGTTTCCCTGCATGCGCTCTTGCAGATCTCGCTCTGCTTGACAGGGACGGAGATAAACCGGCGTCAGCTCGCGGTCGGTGCAAGCGTCGCCGCGATCGTAAGCCTTTTTGGCAAGCTGTGCGATGCAATAGGCATTCTGATCGCACAGATGCGGCGGCGTCGGGCGGATGGCGTCAGCCAAGGAGGGCAGGGCGCGGTATGCGGCATCACGGCCGTCACCGATCAGATACAGCGGCAGCTCGGTCGATGCCGGCAAGGAGAGTGAGGCCAGCGTGTCTGTCAGCTCCTGCTCCAGGGTCGCGATCTCAACAATGCGATCCTCGCACAGGCGGGTCATGATGCCGCCCTTGGCCGAGAATAGCGCATAGTACAAAAATTTTCTGGCGTGAATGACGGGACAGAGCAGACCGTCGCAATGTGCCATGTTGGCCGCGAGCGACTCCAAGGAGGAGATGCCAACGCAGGGCTTGCCCGTGGCGAATGCCAGACCCTTGACGGTTGCCGCACCGATGCGGACACCGGTAAACGAGCCGGGACCGGCCGTGCAGGCAAACAGATCAATGTCGGAGGCGTTCAGCGAGAGCGCGCGCAGCAGCGTCTCGGTCATAGGAAGCAGCGTCTCGGAATGCGTGTTTCCGTTGTGTAGCGTGTAAGCGGCTAAAAGCGTCTCGTCCCGGCAAACGGCAACCGAGGCTGTGACGGCGGTGCTGTCCAAAGCAAATATCAGCATGGTTTGAATCCTTTTTATTGTAAAATGTACTGATGGTTGAAAATATACAACCGTCGGTTTAATTTTCGAGAGACAGCATCAACATGCGGCTGTCCGGCTGATCGGGAGAAATCTTTTGAATGCTCAGCACGAGATAGCTGTCCGGCAGTGCGTACGGGATGTTTTCGCTCCATTCGACGATGCAGATGCCGCGATCCAGGTAATCGTCGTAGCCGATAGAATACAGATCGTCCTCGTCGGTGATGCGGTACATATCAAAGTGAAATACAGAGGGCGCGCCGGGAGTCTGTCCGCGGTACTCGTTGACCAGCGCGAAGGTGGGGGAGCGCACGGCTGAGCGCGGCGACGTTACGGAAGCAAAGCCGCGAACGAACGCTGTCTTGCCGACACCCAGGTCGCCGCGCAGGGCAATGTAAGGCGGCAGCGTCGTTGGCTGATGCAGATATGCGCGCGCCAGCGCAGCACCAAAGGCCTCGGTCTCCTCGCAACTGTCGGTTTGCAGCTGCAGCGGAAGCGACTCCTTTGTGATGGTGAGCGGGGTAGTGCAGGACATGGCGGACTCCTTTCTGCGATCAGTTCTTTTTCTTGTAGTCGGGATTTTTGTCGGACAGGTGCTGCTCGCTGCCGTCGGGATAGCGGACGACGGTGTTGTCCAGCTGGGCTCTGAAGGAGGCGCGAAATTCTAAAATATATTCCTCGCGCAGCGCGGCTTGCTCAGCCAGCTCCTCGTCCGTCAGCGTAATTCCGCTTTTTTTCTTGCGTGCGAGCTCGTTGATGCGGTCTAATTTTTTCTGTTCCATGGGTGCTCGTTTCTTCCTTTCCGCAGCACATGTGCGTGCCTTGTAACTGTGCATAATCCCTTTTATTTTAGCATAAAGTGCGAAAGAAGTCAAGACATTTTGTCTGCAAAAGCGATGTGGCAAACGTTTTTTTCGCTAAATGAAAGAAATTGACATGAAATGTTGAAAAAGGTCTTGCGCGCGCGATAAAAATGTAGTATAATATAAGTTGGTGATTTGCGCGACGCCAAGCGTTGCGACTTTCAAGCGATACGACACCTGAAAAGACAAACATCGGAAAGGATGCAAGCCTGATGAAACACGGTGACCATATAATCAAATTATCGAAGCTGAAAAGAGGACTGGCGCTGCTCTTGGCGCTGTGCATGGTGCTCTGCGCGCTGCTCGCCTGCAACGACGAGCCCGTCATCCCGAGCGATTTGCATTTTGTTACGCCGGACGGATACAGCATTTACACCATCGTATATTCCGAGGACCATGCCACCGAGGAGCTGATCGAGGCGGTCAAGGAGCTGCGTGACGCTTTGGAGATTGTCCTTGACTGTGAGGTGGCGCTCTCGGATGACCACGTCAGCAAGGGCACCGACTTTGCCTATGAGATTTTGGTAGGTGACGTTGAGCGAACGGTCATTCCCACGCTGGCGACGACGCTGGCGGCGCATGAATATACCGTCTGCGTGCAGGAGCACAAGATCGTGCTGCTTGGCGCGGACAACCGTGCCACCATTTCGGCCATTGCACATTTTATGCAGGACGTGATGGGCTGCAGCTCGGCAGGGACGGCGCAGTCACACCCTGCGCTGTCGATCGACCCCGAGTATTCCTATAAGGGCACGCGACTGCCCTCCGACACA
>JAFTSR010000019.1 GCA_017467225.1 Clostridia bacterium
GGCGGTTGAAGGCATGCGTCAGCTGCTCGGGCAGCACCGCGGCGGCAAAGCGACCGGGGCAGGCACGCTCCATGGCACGCAGCGCAGCGCGACCGCACAGCTCGCCAACGTAGGCAAAATAGTCGGTGTTGATGGGCATCTCGTCCAGAATACCGCCCTGCGGCGCGGCGTGCGTGTGAATGCTGACCAGCGAGATGTGCGAGACGGGAACGCCCGTCAGATCGGAGATCTGCGCGCTGAGCAGCGTGTGTAGGCGCTGGTTCAGGCCGATCAGATCCAAAGTAAACAAAAGATGGGTGCTCTGCCCGTCCGTGACAGCCATTACCTTGGCGTGAATGTCGTCGCGCACGCCCTCGGCGGGACTGACGCGGTGGCCGTAGCCGTCAAGAAAGGTGCCGTTGATGCTCGCCGGCGTGATGATGGCGTCGGCAAATCCTACGTTGATGGTGTTCATAGTGTGTCCTCCTTGCTCTTGGATCCCGCCGCGCCGCCATGGCGCATCGCGGTGGGAGAAATATGATAAAATTCCTTGAATTTTCGGGTGAAATAGCTGCTGTCGTCAAAGCCGGTGGCGGCGGCGATCTCACAGACCGAATACTCGGTCGTCAGAAGCAGCGCCTTGGCCTTGGTCAGGCGGTACTCGTTGAGATACTGCACGGCGGTGCGACCGGTCGCGGCACGAAAGCGTCGGCAAAAATATGACTCGTTCATGCAGCAGGCACCGGCCAGCGCCGAGAGCGTAATGCTGTGTGCGTAGTGATCGGCAATGTAGCGCAACGCCGGTGCCAGCATGCTTTGCGCGTCCTGCCGCCGCGCGTCGTCGGTCACCTCGTGCCGGTACAGATGCGCGATCAGCCGCAAAAGCACGCCCTTGATGGCCAGCTCGTATCCGACCTCGCCGCGCTCGTTCTCCCGGACCAGCTCGTCAAGCATCTGCCCTGCGGCCTCGCGGCTTTGCAGCACGTGCCGAAACCGCACACGGCGGTCGGTGATGGGGTCGATAAAGCGGCGCATGGCCGCGTCGTCCGGGCTGCTGCAAAGACGGGTGTCGATCATAATGCAATGGTACCGCGCCGCCCGACCGTCGTAATACACAGCGTGCGGCTCGCAGGGATTGATGACCACCACGTCGCCGGCGTGGCAGCGATATTCGTGAAAATCGCACTCGCAGACAAGCGAGCCCTCCAGCACATATAAAAATTCCATCTGCTCGTGCCAGGAAATGCGCCTTTGCTGCGCGTCAAGCACGGTCGGTCGCGTCACAAGCTCGGGCAGCACGCGAATGGGAAACGCCTCGTCGGTGAACGGGATGGTCTCATAGGTGACCTCCCGCTCCGCGCAGTCGGCGCGGACGTTGTCTATAAGCATCTCAGCCCTCCTTTGTCAAAGTTCTTTTTCTTCATTATATCGGATTTCTCTCACCCTGTCAAGAGCGCAGTGCGCAAAAGTGCAAAATTCTCCCGATATAAGTCAATTTTATCCATCGTTTTTGTCTCTTTTTATTCATAAAGTCAAATTTGTCCGAATTTCGGTCAAAATCCTCGTTGACAGCGGTCAGGTTTTTCGGTATAATGAGAGTAGTGATTTCAGATTATTTTTCCTAATCCCGCAGCACTTACGTTTCATCTAAATAGCAGCGGTGTACATATGGCTCCCTCCCGGAGGGAGGCTATCAGACAAGCTGCGTTATCGAAAGTATATTCGCTACATTTGCAACATCTTTTACATTCGGAGGCAATTCTCATGATCTACATCGGCGTGGATGGCGGCGGCTCAAAAACCGCGCTGGCCGCCTACGAGGACGGAAAGCTGATCGCCACGGCGCGGGTCGGTGCCATCAACTACAATTTTATCGGCGTAGAGAGCGCCGTGACCCATCTTTTGCAGGGAGTCGAGGCGCTTTCGCTGCCGCGTGAGCGCATCGGTGCCATCGGCATCGGCGACCCGTCGATCGACGACACGGTGCCCACCGCGCCCGACTCTCCCACGGGACAATTCATCGCAGCGCTGCGCCGTGCTTTAGGCGTTCCCGTGTATGTCCGCAGCGACGCATACATGACGCTGTTCGGTCTGACGGGCGGTCGCGAGCGCGCTGTCCTGATGCTGTCGGGCACGGGTGCCATGGGCATTGCCGAGGACGCGAACGGCGCAATCCACGTTGCCGGCGGCTGGGGACGGCTGAGTGGCGACGAGGGCAGCGGCTACTACATCGCCGTCGAGGGACTCAAGGCGGCGCTGCAATTCGCTGACGGTATTGCCGCAGATACGGCGCTGCTCCAGGCTGCGCTGGTGCATTTCGGTGCGTCCGAGCCGCGTGCGCTGATCGGCATCTTTTACGGCGAGGACGAGGTGGACGTCGCCTCCTTTGCAAGAGCGGTTGCCGATTGCGCACAAGCGGGTGACACCGTCGCGCAAGGTATTCTCCTGCGTGCCGCCGCCTATCTGGCCGCCTATACCTGCCGCCTGCTTTCGGACAGCGGCGCGACCCTGGTCGGCGTATATGGCAGCGTGATTTGCCAAAACGCCACGGTGCGCGGCGAATTTGAGCGTCTGGTGCGCGAAGCATATCCGGACGTTCGCATCCTGCAGCCGACCGTTCTGCCCGAGGCGGCGGCCGCCGACTACGCGAAAATGCTCCACAGCAAGGAGGAAACGCATGAGCACCATTGAGCAATACATACAGGAGATCGAACGGCTGATCGCAGCCGTCAAGGAGACGCAGACAGAGGCGATCGAGCAGGCGGCGGTGCTGTGCGCCGACGCGCTGTGCCGCGACGGCTTTCTGTTCACCTTCGGCACCGGGCACTCGCACATGCTGGCTGAGGAAATTTTCTACCGCGCCGGTGGCTTGGCACGCGTTTGCCCGATTTTGGAAGACGCGCTGATGCTGCATCGCGGCGCTGCGGCGAGCAGCATGTACGAGCGTGCGCCCGGCCTGGCGGCGCTGCTGCTGGATGCCGTGGATACCGTCCGCTACGGCGGTGTGCTGTTTATTTTCTCTAACTCCGGCTGCAACACGGTCGCCGTCGAGATGGCTGAGCTGGCGCGGCAGCGCGGACTCAAGACGGTCTGCATCACCAACATCACCCACTCGACGCGCATGACCTCCCGTCATCCGCGCGGTCTCAAGCTCAAGGACGTCTGCGACGTGGTGATCGACAACTGCGGCTGCTACGGCGACGCGGCGATCTCCTTTGGTGAGCACGCCTCGGGCGCAACCTCGACCGTCATCGGCTCGATGATCATGCAGGCCATCGTCTGCCGCACCGTTGAGCTCTGCCTGTCGCGCGGCGTCACCCCGGAGCTGTTCAGCTCCGCCAACACCGAGGGCGGCGACCAAAAAAATGCCGCACACCTGGAAAAAGATAAGCCCCTGGTCAAGGCGCTGTGATGCTTTGGAGGCAAGGGGCGCCGCCCCTTGACCCCGCGCTCCGCGGGCTTAAGCAACTTTTTGAAACAAGTTCCTTAAGAATCCTCAAAAACTTTTGGACAAATTTTAGGATTGAATTTTTAGCGGTTCTGTTCTGAATGAACGAACAGTAACTTCCATATGAGGCCCCTACCCCATAAGAAATACAAAATAATTTGTTTTGCGTTGAGGCGGACGCGCAATGCGCGCCCCTACAGAGCTTGGCATTCTTTTCCGTAGAAATCCCCTATGTTTTCGCCGTCCTTTTTGAGGCGGCGAAAGCAAAGTCTGCACTCGGCAAGAGCCGCGTGCGATTTAGCCAAACGCTGGAGGCGTTTGGCGGTAGCACGCGAAGCAGCGGGGATATGTAAGGGGTGCAACCCCTTACAAACGTTTTCTTTGGTTCGTTTCTTTGTCGTTTGACAAAGAAATGAACAACAAACCTTTTATAGTTAGAAAATTATGTTCGCACAATCTAAATCATCTCCCCGAAAGGAACACCACACTATGTTAGCACTCCACGGCGGTACCCCGCTCAAAACCAACGGCTTCCCCGGCTGGCCGCAAACAACCGAAACCGATCGCCAAGCCCTGATCGATACCATCCGCTCCGGCAACTGGTCGGGCGGCGAGAAGCGCACCGCGTTTGAATCCCGCTTCGCCGCCGACTGCGGCGTCAAGCATTGCTTCGCCGTCGCCAACGGCACCGTCTCGCTGGAGCTCATCCTGCGCGGCTTTGGCATCGGCTACGGCGACGAGGTCATCCTCCCACCTTATACCTTTGTCGCAACGCTCTCGTCCATCATCTTCGCCGGTGCAACACCCGTCTTCGCCGACATCGATCCCACCACCTTCAACATCTCCCCCGACGACGTCAAGGCCAAGATCACCGAAAAGACCCGCGCCATCGTCGCAGTTGCCGTCGGCGGCTGCCCGCCTGATCTTGACGCACTTTCCGCCATCGCCCGTGAGCACGGCGTCAAGCTGATCGTCGATGCCGCACAGGGCGTCGGCGCCGTGTGGAACGGCGTTAGCATCTGCGCGCTGGGCGACGCCGCCTCCATCTCCTGCCAGAATTCCAAAAACCTGACCTGCGGCGAGGGTGGCATCATTACCACAAACGACGACACACTTGCCGACGCCATCTCGACCATGCTCGCAGGCGGACAGAAGGACGGACAGTACGTCAGCGTCGGTCAGGATCATACCATCAGCGAATTCCAGGCCTCCGTTCTGCTTTCGCAGTACGAAAAGCTGCAAGAGGAAATGTATCTGCGCGAGAAAAACGCCGCATATCTTGCCGGACGACTCCGCGCGCTGGATTTTGTGGATGCCGCCGGCTACGACGACCGCATCACCCGCCATGCCTACCATTTGTTTGTCGTACGCTTCCGCGCCGAGAAGCTGGCCGAGCGCGGCGTCCATCGCGACGCGCTGCTGGAAGCAATCCAGGCCGAAGGCGTGCCGCTGGTCGTCGGTTACCTGCCGCTGTATCGCTTCCCCTGCGTGACCTCCGACTATACCGAGCGTCAGATCGGCGCTAAGATCGATACCACTCCGCTGCCCAACTGCGAGCGCGCCTCCTACGACGAGGGCTGCTGGCTCTACCAGGCTTGCCTGCTCGGCACACGTCAGGATATGGACGACATCGCCGATGCCATCATCAAGGTCTGGGAACATGCGGAGGAATTGAAGTAACGGTCTCCGACGGGCAGGGCGCTGCCCTGCACCTGCGCTCCGCGGGGTCAGAACCTTTTTTGAAAGAAAAGGAAGGTCGCAAGCGACCACCGAGTTTGTCTCGGCGGTTTGACACCGCCGTTTCGGGCAAGCCCGAAAACGCCAAACATCGGTTCCGACACCTCCAAAAAACTTTTGGAAAAATTTTTTGACTGAATTTTTTGCTTCAACGGTTGTTTCTCGCCGTCTGCAACGTATTCATGGGGCCCCGTCTCGCCTTCGGGCTCGGTCACGCTCGGGCTCTGACACGCCACCGGCGTGTCATTCACTCCCCTCGCGCCGCTTCGCTACCCATTTGATAAATCAAAGATTGTTTCGCGTTGGAACGGACGCGCA